>CAXUOL010000244.1:0-8650 GCA_964252435.1 uncultured Nostoc sp. | reverse complement strand
CCCTTCCCCTTCTTTATAAAGGTGCGTTAACAAAGTGTAACGCACCCGTACAAAATATTCCCAAAATCAGGAAATTGCTCGAAAATAGAAAATATGATTGACTTCTCAATTAGCGACTCTATCTGTAATTCTGAATAGAAAAAGGGAGCATCATTTGAAGCAGAAGTGTTGAATGTTATGAACATCTTGCACATAATCAGATTTTTGTCAACTACTTCCCTAAACTTCACGCAACAACGCCCTTTTCAACTATAACTTGATGACCTTGATGAATAATGTTGATTTTTTTGCAAAATACCTTTAGAAAAGCGTCTATGCCAATTTTTGTTTCCTGGCCTGCATCTACGCTGTTGGGAAATTTAAAATCGTAGTCATCAAAAACAATGAGACCTCCAATCTTGACAAGTCCCCAACCTAAAACAGCATCCGTAAGGGTATCACTTGCTAAGTGAGAGCCATCAATATATAGCATATCGTAATTTTTAAGAGGGAGCGATCGCATCACATCTTGCGAACTACCAACAATTTTCGTTACTTTCTCCGATACTCCTGTCTGGGAAATATTAAAATCAAATTTTTCCTCAACGGATTTTATGTAACTATCGTTATATTCAAGTTTGTGCTCAATGCTTCCCTCAAAGGTATCTATACAGGTGATTTTTGAGGATTTGTGAGTGAGGATGTGATCTAGTAGCCAGCACGCAGACATGCCTTCCCAACTACCAATTTCTAGAATATTAATTTCAGGCTTATTAGCTAAGTGTATTAGATACTCTTCCCAGATTGGGAGATTTTGACTAAACCAATCATCTGTGAACTTATACCCTTTCACTTTTTTCCAGGCTTCACCCCGCGCAATAGCGGCATACCCGTACATTTTACGGGCAGACTCAAAGTCAAATACTCCTTTGCATCTGATAGCTTCTGCTGTTAGCACTTCAACTAGATTTAATGTCCAAGTATTAACTTTTTCTATGTCTGCTTTCTCTAGAATAGATAGCCAAATAGCCATAGCCTTTGATTCTTGTTCCTGAAGCAATAGTGCTAAACATAGATACGAATAATTAGACATTAATGTAGGATCAGTTTCAATGCTTTCCTTATAGAAAGCTATTGCTTCACTATATTTATGTTGAGCTAGATATTTAGCTCCATTTGAAGAGTATCTTTCTTCTAAATTATTACTCATCTTTTCTCACCTCATCTTGAGTGTATTTTATTAATCGTGGATATATTAATAAATTTTAGATGCGTTTATTCTGTTCTAAAATTTCCAAGATAAATTTGGTTGCCTTTCCAGAGTTTTCTATTTCTCTAAATTTATTTTTCCATGCTTCTACTCGCTGCTTCAACAAAAAATCATTTTCTATTTTCTCAACTAAATCTATGATGAGAGTGACAGATGTATTTTTAATGTCACCAACTACGCCTAAACCATGATATTTTATTCTTTCTGCATTTGCAGGTTGGTCAGCAATTACAGGAAATACTATCATTGGTACTCCAAAAAATATACATTCCTTAACAGTATGTGCTCCTCCTTGTATGATTGCTAGAGATGCTTTTTCCAGAAGTGCTAACTGTGGTGCTCTGTTAATGATTATTGTATTTTCAGGGACAGAGTGAAAGTCTTCAACATTAATATGATCGCTTACAGATACGACTAATTGATATTCCTTTTTGAGAGATACAGCATCAATTATATTCTGAAAAAAGTTTTGAACTTTCTTTTTACTTGCAGTTTGAAAAGTTTCTCCTGTAGTTCCCAAAGAGCAATATATTAAGGCTTTATTCTTATCTAGCTTTGACCAATCAAAAGAGGGTTCTTCTCTTTGCAAATCTATAGAAGCTTCGGCATAATAGCATCCTTCTCTAGAAAAGTCAGGAAAATCTAATTCCTCTGGAAATAAAAATAGATGTGGTAGTTTCAAAGGAAGGCTTTGAGAGAAGTCTAATAATTCTAGAGGGATTTTCCTGCTTCTGGCAAATTTCCTAATAAAATCGTTATAAAAATCTATTTTTATTAACCAAGAAAAATTGTTTTGAATTGCTTGTTTCCAATGTTGAAATCTATATTCATTCGATAAAAAAGAATATCCATAATTATCGGCAGACTTTATATTTTTATCTTGTTGGCTTAGATTTTTTGGTGGTGGTAATTCTGTCAATATATCTGTCAAATAAATAGTGAGGATTTTGCATTCATAAGCTATTAACGTTATTACTGAAGCCTCATTAGAGGTAGCTGTACCTATTAATAGCAAATCAGGATGAGTTTCTTTGAGTACATTATGTATTTCTCTGTTTTCTCCTTTATATAAGGAATCAATCAAAGATTTCAAAAGTTTCATCTCTTTTCTTTGCTCTAGTAATAACCTTAAGCCGTTGAAGTTTAAGTTATTATTGTCTTGCTGTTGGAAAAAACCCTTAGGAAACCATTTTTCTAGAATGGGCAGAAAATCAAATCCGTGTTGACGAACTTTTTCTTCAGAATCTAAGTACCCTAAATAAAAAACTTTGTGATCAAGTGATTTGAGTGTTTTTGCTAGCTTGAGACTGCCATTGAATTCGCCTTGCAAAGTACTAATATAAAAGACAATAGTTGCCATATTCCAAATTCCACTGAAACTGTTTTTCTAATGCTTGAAGCTGGTGCTTATCCAAAAGCTATCGATGGACTCAAAACAGATGAGGTCTTCACCATTTTTAGAGACAACACAGCAGAAACGACAATTACTTAGAGAATCTTGGGTAATCATGTTCACTTCCTTGAAAACGATTCAAAGTTCCTGTTACAACTCAGCCACCGACTACTCTGCACCAGCATCATAATCTGGCAAGATGATTTCTACGTCACGCAACACACGAAAGGCATATCCACCTAAGCCAATCACTAACATGCATAGCGAAGAAATGACATACAGGAGTGCTATGCCTGCACCACTTCCCGTGCCAAATATCCAACCCAAGATGGGGGCAAGAGTACCATTAGGCTTCATTGCTGGTTCAAAAACACCATCAGCTAGTGGTCCAGCGCTCAAGTTTGCTAAGGCCGTACTAATCGGCATCACCATAGAGCGCATTGCGAAAACACGTCCCTGTAACTCAGGTTTTATCTTGCTTAACCATATAGCGTCGTGGGCACTGCCCATTATTGGGAAATTGAGAGATGAACACAATTGGGCAGGAAACCAAATTAACGGTACTCTCCCCAGACCAAAAACTGTTTGGCTCAAACCAGCACCCGCCATACCTAGCAAGACTGCATGTATTCGGGGCTGGAAATTAGCCTTAACGCCCACGAGCAACGCCCCAATAATGCCGCCCAACCCTGCTGTCGAAAATACAACACCTAATACTTTAGTATTATTACCAGTGCGTGCCAGAATTAAGGGAGTAACAAGTGATTCGCCTAATTGATCAGCAAAAACGAACAGCAACACTAATAGGAGCATAGCAAGCAGTCCGGGGCGTACGGCAACATAGCGCCAGCCAAAATAGAGATCCTGCTTCAGGTTTGTGCTAGCACGCGTACCCGCTTTTGTAATCTTAGGTTGCGGGATATGTACTAGCAGCAATGTGAGTAAAGCGATCGCAAAAGTAGTGATATCGATAATTAAGATGCCAACAAGACCAATGACTGCGTAGAGGGCACCTGCCAACGCTGGTGCGATGATATTAGAACTAGAAGTTGCCAGGAAGCTGATGCTGCTAGCACGACTGTACTGATGCTTTGGCACCATCATTGATACTGATGCCGAGAATGCAAGTGTTTGAAATTGCTGAAAAGTCCCTTTGACTCCTACAGCCAAGTATAAATGCCATAATTGCAAATTATGAGTTATGTAAAGCAGTAAGACAGTTATGGTCAACAGCCCGCTCACCGTGTCACCAACCATCATTAAATATTTACGGTTCCAGCGATCTACAATCACCCCAGCTATGGGAATAATAAAAATTTGCGGCACTTGTGCAAATAAACCAAACAAGGCCAAAGACGTAGCCTGACCCGTCAGTTCCCACACCCAAATAGTGAAAGCAAATCCGGTCATGCTACTGCCAACGATGGAAACTATTTGACTGAGCCAGACGATAATGAGAGTACGCACTTGTATCAGTTTTGGATTATAGATTTGCAGTGATTAGCTATCAGTTAATTTCAAAGCTTCTTTGATAGTTTTAAGACAGGATCTCTTCTACTAGTGCAGCAAGGCGGAAATAACTATTCAGTTCCAAAAGATTAAAAGGAGAGCGTTAAGGTGGAATCAAAAGGTCACTGAAATTGTGCCCTGTACGCTAAATGGTGGTTGGGGGAAGGTGAGATAGTCGTTTGATTCGTAATATTTGACATTGAAGATATTCTTAAAGTTGAGTGCAGCCTGCCAGTTATCCCGTTTGTAAGCGATTAAGGCATCGGTTCTGACATAAGACGGTAAGATAAACGGCTCGTTCTGGTTGGCAATGCGATCGCCTGCAAAAAACAATCCTGCACCAAACTGTAATCCTTGCAAGTTACCCTTTTGAAATTCATAAGTTGTCCAGAAACTCGCGCCATGATCGGGTGCATTTGCCAAATGCCTGCCTTGGGCTTGCGGGTCGTTGTCTTCGCTAACATAGGCATCATTGAGAAAACCAGAGGTAATCACCTTCCAACCTGGTAAAATTTCCCCGGCTACATCCAGTTCAATTCCTCGACTTTTCACTTCTCCGATTGCGATTGAGTATTGATCGTTGTTAAGGTCTGTAGTGGGGATATTTGTTTTAGTAATGTCATAGGCTGCGAGGTTTACTGAAAGTCGCTTGTCTAAAAGTTCAGCTCTGATGCCGACTTCGTACTGTGTACCAAGCGAAGGCTCTATTTGCGTCAGGTCTGCTTTTTGAGTCCCTAAGTTGGCTACAAAAGAGCGATTGTAGCTCGCGTACAGCGAAATCGGTTCGATTGGTTGATAAACGATGCCCACACGCGGTGAAAAGGCTTGAGAGTTAAATCCAGACTTTTGCGGTTCAGGATTACTGAAATCTTCACTGCTTGTATCAACAAAGTCATACCTCCCGCCTAAAACCAACTTCAGATTGGGCAATAATGTCACCTGGTCTTGTAGGTAAATTCCTATGGTGTTAGTTGCGCTATTATTCGGGCTATAGATGAGTGGCGGAAGTGGAACATTATAGTTTGGCTCAAAAATATTTATCGAAGGGAAATCATCAGCATAATAACTGTTGTTGACATCTTGATAATCCCGTTGCCACTTCAGACCTAACAGCAGTTGATGGGCGATTGCACCCGTGTTGAATTTACCAATCAAGTTGGTTTGCAGAGCATAACTTTGTGAATAATTCGGCCCATCACCAAACTGCTCTCGCGGTAAAGTTCGACCATCCTCTAAAAGAGGATTACCGATTTGGGTAACTTTTTCACCACTTTCATCAAATTGTGCGGAAAATCTGCTTCTCAGTCGCCAATTTTCACCAAACTGCTGATTGAGTGTTAGCGCGAGACGATGGCTTTCATTATTTTGAAAATCGTCGGGTTGATTTAAAAGGCGATTTCTGGGCAATGTTAAATAGATTGCTTCTGGACTAAAGCCGCGATCGAACCCTTGTTTAGAATTCAGATATTCGTAGGCGAAGTCTAGGGTTGTGGCATCACTAACTTTGTAGCTGAGAACTGGAGAAATATATAATATATCGTTTTCAATGTAATCCCGATAGCTGCCAGAATTTTCATAGGAAACATTCAAACGATACAATAACTTTTTATCAGTCGTGAGTGGCCCAGACAAGTCGATTGCAGGATTGTAGTAATCGTAGCTGCCAGCCGTGAAACTAGCAGAATAATAGGGATTGCTTAAAGGTTTTTTCGTGACATAATTGACCAGACCACCCGGTTCTCCATCTCCATACAGTACTGAAGCTGGACCTTTAAGCACTTCTACCTGTTCAATGTTGGCACCATTAACAGGAAGTAAACCAGTAAACCCATCTACTAAGCTACCAGCGAAAAAACCGCGAATCCTGACTTCACCGAAAAGATTGCCATAGCCTCCTCCTATCTGAGTACCAGATACATTGCGAACTGCATCCACAATCCGCGTAATTCCTTGATCCTTGATTACCTGCTGAGGAACCACCTGAATCGACTGGGGAATGTCACGTAAAGGTGTATCAGTTAAAGTTGCAGTTGATGCTTCTGGCACAGTGTATCCATCTTGTTCACCCGTCACCACAAGTTCAATCGGTTCATCACCCTCTGCTGATGGTTGACTTGGCTGTGTCTGAGTTTCTGGCTGCTCTTGCGGCGTTGGTTGCGTTTGAGGCTGTTGCTGCGGCTGTTGTGCAGAAGATGCAGAACTAGCCACAGAGAAGATAATACCCTCATCTGGACTGTCAAACAATTCGACAATCGGTACACCCGCCTCACCCGTCACACTTACCCGGATAGTCTGAGCATCAAAGTTTGTTACCGTTATCTCACTAATACCTACAATTGGCTTAGTAGAGCGAAATGTGAATGCATCACCCGATGGTAAACGCAGTTGGGCATTGGGAATATCAGTGATGAAGTTATTGCCCGAACTGCGATTCACTACTTGCAATTGTTGCCCAAGCGAAGTTTGTAAAATCACCTCTACACCTTTATCGGTGGGATTTGCTTTCACTGAGGTAACTTGGACAATTTCACTCTCCTGTTTCCCTCCTTGGTCAGGAGGGTTCTGTTGTTCTATCTGAGCTAACCATTCTTTGACTGTTCTTGCGGAACGGTTTAGTTCTTGTACACGAGGAATTTCAGTTACTTCCTTTGCCTGAGTTGGTTGTATAACCACAGCAATAAAAAAACAGGAAATAAACAGCGATGTCTTCTCTTTCAGAGACGCTACCGCGAACGACGGGCTATGCCTACGCAACACTTTCATCACTCCACACACCTAATAGTACTTCTTAAAACAAAGCCGATTATTTGAGAATTAGTTTATATAACTCCGTTTATGAGAATAATCATCTTTCTGCTTGGGTTTGCGATACCACCACATCACAAAGCCAGTAATAAATAGAATTAACGGAGCCAGACCAACGAAGATGTAAAGAATGCGCGTGGGTAAGCCGCCGAAGGTGCCAAAGTGCAGTGGCTGGAAGGAATTAAGAATCTTGTCGCTTAACGATGCCTTTAACGAATTATCAACTCGTAAAACCTGACCACTATATTGATCCAGATAGACATTGCTCATACCGTATTCCTCCCGCTCTTGGGGTAGCTTCATCCGCAATCGCAAGGGAGCTTTGGGGTCTGTCGTTAAGTCAATGCTCCGTAATGCTCCTTCAGGTAGGGCAAGTTGAGCCGTTTTTATTTGCTGGCTGAGTGGTCGGGGAGATTGATTTGCTAACGGCTGCGAAACAAGCTCAGGCAGCGATGGACTGAAGGTAATGGTACGAATCAATGGTTCAATATAGCCCAAATTCCAGGCAAATCCAGTGAAAGATGTGAACAGTAAAAATATGGCGGTAGTAATACCAAATACCTTGTGTAGATCGAAGTTAAACCGCTTGGGGTGAGCATCCCACTTAATTTTGAAGCCTGCCATCAGCTTGCGCCAACCAGGCCACAAGATAATTCCGGCGATCGCAACGATGCACGTCACTAAACCCACGATGCCAGCAATCTGTAAACCCAGATTGCCCAATTTCAACGAGGTGTGGAGTTCATAAACAATCTGGAGAAAGCGCTGTAGGGCGTTGGGATGCAGACTGTCGCCCAGAATTACCCCTGTATAGGGGTTGACGTAGACTTCCACCCAATCGTTGCCCGGAACTGAGATGACAACATCAAATAAATCATCCGGTTTAGAAGGGAAATAAACCCTTTGTAATGCCATTTGAGGCTGGTTGGCATAAGCGGTTTTGACAAAATCTAGGATAGCTTCCAACGATAAGCGTTCCCACTTCGGGTTGCCGTAGGCATCGCCTTTGGGGAAGATAGCGCCAAACTGTTGATGCAGTTGAAACTCGTTGATTTCGCGCTGAAAAACGATCAGGCTGCCAGTTAAGCCAACCAGGATTGCAATCAATCCGATCGCAAAACCCAGGATGCGATGCAGAATAAAGGTCAGATGACGGAGCTTTTTCGCGGACATGGTAGAGACTACTTGAGCAAAAACAACAGCATATTAAGCAGCAGAAATCAAAGTGAGCAAAACCGCACGGTTACTGAATCTGATAATCGTAAACTTGCACGATTTCTTCAGAAGACGCTGTTTATTATGTTGGCGACTGCACTAATAACAATTGGTCGCTCTTGGCTGGATTCTCTATCTCACTTACTTGCCAAATTTGTCGGATTGCTTCAACAGTCTGCTCTTTGGGAATCAGGCGTTTTTGCTGAATAAAGCCTTTGTTAGCGTCGGTAGACACTATACTCTTATGAACTAGAAGTGAGGAAATATCATCACTTCTAGTAGGTTCTGTCACCAACACTGCGATCGCACTTGTCAGCAATAGACCGAGAACAAACTGTTTAGACTTCATTATTGTTTTCTGACTCCGTTACACCACTCACAATACAGTTCGGTTAAGATCCCCCTGCCTGCGGCGACCCCCTTAAAAAGGGGGTAAAAGAGGGTTAGAAGCCCCCCTTTTTAAGCTACGGTGTATACAC
>CAXUOL010000243.1:0-8657 GCA_964252435.1 uncultured Nostoc sp. | reverse complement strand
ACCCAGTAGCCCTATCAAACCATGATTGGAATCATCTAAAATCCCTCGGTGGTGTGGTTTGGATTGTGCTGACGAATTCTGAGCATGTCAGGGCAAGTAAAGAAATTGCCGATCAAACCTATGCTAAGATTGCTGGGCCGATTGCAGAAAAAGACACTTTTCCTATACCTTGCGATCGCTGGCTATCTGATGGTGAAGAATTTGTGCCAGGACTGGAGGTGATTGAACTCAATGGTTCTAAAACTCCCGGTGAGTTGGCTTTGTTACTAGAGGAGACAACTTTAATTACAGGGGATTTAGTCCGGGCACGTAAAGCAGGTAGCTTAACGATTTTACCAGATGACAAGCTGCTGAATCGAGAGGAGGCTGTTGCTTCTGTTCGCAGGTTGGCTCAACTGAGTCAGGTAGAAGCAGTGCTGGTGGGGGATGGTTGGCCCGTCTTTCGGGATGGACGCGATCGCTTGCAGGATCTTGTCGCAACGCTGTAAATGGGTGGGGTGATGCCTACTTTAAGGGCTTCGCCCTACCTCAATTTTTACTGAGTGTTGATATCATCGCAGAGGTGGCGATCGTCTTTCATCTTAGGACTATTTTTAATATAACCAGATGCCCAACTACATGCACGTTTGAGTAAATCATCTAAGTCTGAATTAAAATATATTTTTCCCTCATTGCTAGTAACAGCAATTGTCTGCCCACTAGGACTAAATCGGACACCTGAGAAAGAGCTAATAGGATAAAGTAAGGAGGGATCTTTCGCAAACCAACTATTAAGAAGATACAGATTTGCTCTCTCAACACCAATAGCCAGCATTTGGTTGCGATCGTCGAAACTCAAGCTGCCATAACTGCTAGAATCACTTTTTAAGGGTTCAGTCTTTTCATTATCTGAATTCCATAACTTAGGAGCGTTACCACTAATAAAGGCAATTTTTTTATCATCAGCTTGGAAGCGTACATTTGTAATTTTATCAGTATCACGGATGGTTTTTAGTAGTGTACCATCAAGATTCCAGAGTTTTACAGTTTTGTCATCACTAGCAGAAGCAATAGTTTTTCCATCGTGCTTGAAACTCACGCTATTGACTTTATCATCGTGTCTTAGAATCGGTTTGAGCAATTTACCATTTCTATCCCAAAGCTTTACAGTTTTATCGTTACTAGCGGAGGCAATTATTTTGCTGTCAGGGCTGAATGTAACACTATTAATCCAATCAGTATGACCTTTATCATTTTGACCTGGCAAGGTTGCTAACATCTTGCCTTCTAAACTCCAAAGTTTTAAACTCTCATTTTTACTCACAAAGGCAACTGTCTTGTTCTGGGGATTAAAGCGGATAAAATCATTTATATTGTTATCATATGATGAAATGTTAACGTGAACTTTAAGAGTATCTAGTTCTTTACCATTAATATTCCAAAACTTCACAATATAGTTCCTATCGGAAACTTTGCTAATAGCACTGATGATTTTGCTATCAGAACTAAAACTGACTTTATCGATGCCTATATCATTATTTATTCCATTACTAAATCCTTTTCGAGTGATAATCAATTTATCGTCGATGCTACTCCAAAGTTTCACAGTATTATCAGCACTTGCAGAAACTATAAATTTACCATCAGGGCTAAAACTGATATCATTAACTTCTTTAGTATGTTCTCTTACAGTCTTAGGTTTATATTTATCTTTTTGAACCAAAAGCTGTTTTAGATCCCAAAACTTGATACTACCGTCAGCACTGCTAGTAGCAATCTTTTTTCCATCAGGGCTAAAAGTTACCTGGGTGATTTTGTCATTATGTCCTTTGAGGGTTGGAAGTACTTCTCCTTTAAGGTTCCATAGCTTCACCGTATTGTCTTTGTTAATCGAGGCAATAATATTGCCTTCAAAACTAAATTTAGCGCTATCTGTGCCGTAGCTATCAATAGATTGCAGTATTTTGCCATTGCTGGTATCCCAAAGTTTTATCTCCCCACTTTTAGGACTAACTGACATGAGCTTACTACTATCTGGACTAAATTCTACGCTTTTTACCTGGCTATTATGCCCAGTCAATCTATTGATTAGAGTTCCATTATTTTTATAGAGTTTTACTAAATTATCATTGCCGATAGTAGCAAGCATCTTGCTATCAGGGCTGAATCTGACACCTATAACTTTCTCAGTTTGTTCTTTTAAAGAACTGATTGGACTACCATCACGTTTATAAAGCTTTATTGAATGGTCGCTGATAGTTGCAAGTATCTGGCTATTAGGACTAAAGCTGATACTGGTAACTTCCTCAGTATTGTCTGATAAGGAACTGAGGAATTTTCCATTACTACTTTGCCATAGTCTAACTGAATTATCTGTGCTGGCAGCAGCAACCAACTGACCGTTAGGACTAAAGTCAATACTTATGATATTACTATTAGTGATACCTTTTAAAGTAATTTCCTGCTTACCCTCTAGTTTCCAAAGCTTTAAAATATCGTCAAGGCTTCCAGTTACAAGGGTTTTATTATCTGGACTAAAAGTGAGAATTGAACTATCTCCTGAGATAGTGTTGATGTGAGTGCCATCACGGTTTTGAAGTTCTATAGTGTTGTCATAACTACTAAGAGCGACTGTTTTACTATCAAAACTAAACCTTATATTTGCAATTTTTTCTTTATCAGTCCTCTTGAAGGAAGGAAGCTTGTAGTCAATATCCCAAATCTTTATAACTCTATCTTGACTAACTGATGCTAGTAGCTTACCATCAGGACTAAAGCTTGTATAATTGATAATATCATTATGTTTTAAAATACTCTGGAAATAACAATTATTTTCATCATATATATAAAATTGATATAATTTTTTTTTAGTTTCACTTTCCTTTAAAATCATGATTTTATTATCAGGACTAGTATTTACAAAATCAGAAGCTCCAAATGTATCATTACAACTATTTTCAACACTTTTGATAAGCAATGGTTTATCACGAGTAGACCAAAGTTTCATTTTTCCATCTTTCTTAAACAAGCTAATAGTGTCCCCATCCTTGCTAAAATTCATATTAACCGTACCATAATCATCGATATCGGTACTTTTAAGTTGTTTTTCTTTAAGGTTCCAAAGCTTAACGATGTCGTACCGTCCCCCTGTAGCAACTGTCTTGTTGTCGGGGCTGAAACTCACAATTAGGTCTTGATTACTAAACTTTTCTGGCAAAGTCTCAATAAATTTACCATCTCGTCTCCAGATTTTGACTTTTTTATTCTTACTAGCGGTAGCTAGTAGTTCACCATTAGGGCTAAATGTAATAAAGGTTACACCACCTTTATAAACTTTCAAGGTTTTTATTTCTTTACCTTCAGGAATACTCCAGATTTTTGCACTACCATCTTCGCTTGCCGTAGCTAACAATTTTTGATCGGGACTGAAGCTAACAGATGTTACACTACCTTTATGCCCTCGCAAGGTTGTAATTGGATTACCGTCAGGAATACTCAATATTTTCACTGTGCCATCTTCACTTGCCGTAGCTAACATCTTGCTATCTTGGCTAAAGCTAAGGGCTGTAATTGTTTTATCGTACCCTTCTATACGGTTGATTTCTTTGATTTTCTGAATTGCATTACTCAGGTTTGAAATAACCTTTAGCCGAGTTTCAGGTATTGCCCCCATTAATAAAAGTTTCAGTTTTTTACCTACTTTAATAGCTGATACCAGCTCTTCAAGTCCTATGTCATCTTTTGAAGAAACATCTGATGTCAGAGAAGTATTGATATAAGCGACTGTAACCCCTACTGTGATTACACTTATTGCAGTTAGAAATCCTATTAAGGTAAGAGTTTGTCTCCGTGCAGTTTTTAACTGTTGCGTTAAAACTTGATTTAGTTTGGCTTCAGTGAGTTTTCGTTGTTCTTTTTCTTTCTCTAACTCAGCAATTAATCGGGCTGATTGTTGTTCACGAACAAATGGTACTAGATAGTCATGAACCAATTGATATCGATCAGCTGGAAATCCTGGCACCTGAAATACTAAGCCTGATTTCACCAATATTTTCAAAATTAAATCCAATCTAGCAGACTCTAATGCCAAATCTGCTTCTAGTTCAGCGCGAGTTTTCAGAGGACGAGTATTATTCTCATCAGTTAACAAATACAAAACTAGCTTGGCAAACTGTTCGTTATTGTTACCACAGTCTTTAACTACTTCTTCTAAAAATCGCCCTACTAATTTTTCTTTAGGGCCTTGCTCTTGATACTGAGCCAGCGTTGTTATTTTATCGGTTTGCAGTTGCGCTCCCACAACTTGTAATTCAATAGGGCGAATTTCGTTTAAATCTCTCGCTAAATCTCGCACTAGCTCATCAATCAGCGGTGGTTCTAAGTAAAATTGAGAGCTTTCTGTTAAACTTTGAATAACGGAACGGGCATCTTCTGGCGAAAAATTTCCTAAATAATAAAGAATTTTTTTATCTAATATGTTGTTATCAATTGCTTCTAAATGTGTGAGGCGATTACATTCCAGTAAATAATGCAGATAATCTTCTCGTAGGGACAAGATAATTTTTACATAAGGAATATTTAGACAATCTCGGATAAATTCAAAAAAAGGTATTCTTTTATCTGGGTCTTTATAAGCAAAGAAAAACTCTTCAAACTGGTCAAAAATCAGAACAGTTAATAACCCTTTCTCTATATTTTTATTTAACTCTTCTACAAAACCTGCCATCGAATCTAAGAACAGAGGAAAGCTTAAGCCCCTGACTTCTTGTAGTGATTCTACTAAGCGACTTCCTAAGACTGTTGTCCAATCTGTATAAACTTGCAACAGAACAGGTACAACATCACGAGCATCTATCGCTCTTTGTTTTAAAGCTGGTAATAACCCTGCCTGAACAAGAGAACTTTTACCTACTCCTGATTGTCCATAAATTACCGTCAATTTGTGGTCATTGCGACTAATTCTTTCAATCAATCGATTCACATCTTGCATTCTTCCAGAAGCAGCAATTTCTTGAGTTACTGCTGCTTTTGATTCAGCTACTGCTAGTCCAGGATTAATAACTTGTAACTTAGATTGTAAACGTCCTGCACCGACAAAAGCTCGTAGCCCATACTGCTGTTCAATTGAGCGTTGCTCTAGCTTGACTTGGAATGCTTCTAAATAATTGCCTTGGTCAAAATAGAGCGATCGCAGTCTCGCTAAAATGCGAATATAAAGCAGTGGATCGTGTTGAGGATTACTCTCAGAACGAGCAGTTTCTAAATTAGCGATCGCTTCTTTAACTTGATTGAGATTTTGTTGAGCTTCTGCTAATAACAGTAAGTACAAATTCTTATAATATTTGCGTTCCCACTCCCAATTAATTATTTGTTCTGATGCAATCTTTGCATTTATTTCTAATGCTAACTCTGCATATTCTTTAGCCTCTACCCACTGAGATTTTTTTAGTGCTACCTCAGCCATGAATCCATAACTGTAGGCAAGTCTGATTGGCTCAGGGTAAGTTTTGTGTAGGTCAATAGCTACTAACGCAATCTTTTCTAGCTCATCCCACGCCTCTAATCTGGTTAGAACTTCACCCCAAGCGTTGATAAACTTTGCTGCCAAATCTGGGTAGTTGTGCTGCTGAAACTCCTCAACACATTTTTGAAAATAATCTTTGGCTTTTAGGCAGGCTTCATGATATTCAGAACGGTGCAAAGTGGCATCCTGTCGCCACCACAAACCTAGATGCCAAAGTAAACATCCGTAACGTTTAAAATCATCAGATGAGAGGTTTTTATCACCTTGTATTTTATTTTCCCAAACAGCTAAACTCTGTTCATAGTAATCTCTTGCTTCAGATTGATGTCCATTAGCATCTGCTTCTCGACCTAGCAAAAATTGCAAGCTAGCCTCTAATTCTGGCTCTAATTTTTCTAGAGATATTTGTAAATCCTTAACAGCAGATTCAATTTCCCCTAAATGCAAAATACCAAGATCAAGATTTAGGGAAGCATTATCTATAAACTTTTCAGCACCGATATTGAGAATTGCCGCAAATAGGGAATTGACAATTTGATGTAGATTGTTGATTAACTGATTCGTAGCAATTTTAAACTTAATGGAATTACCTGTCCAACTCTTGAAATCGGGCATTAATTGAATCAGTTTTTGGAAAATTTCATCATTTACCCAAATCACTATCGGAAACTGGAAATTTTTCCGAAACTCCTCCCTTACCTGATTCGTAGAAATTAAAACTTGATCGATTGCATCTACTAATTCCAAACCAAATATCATCAAAGCCTGAGGTAGCTGATCTCCCAGGTTTGCTTCAATTGTCGTGTAAAGTGTCTTGATAGATTTTGACAGATGTAGCTCTCGAATCTCAACTTGACATTCTGCTTTTATCTGTTGCACCATCTGGTCTCGCAAACTGCAATAGTTACAGCGTGCCAAAATCAACGCAAAGTGTCCCTGAGAATTCGTGATTGAGCGGATTAGTTTTTTCAGGGAGCGCTGATTGTAGACAGCTACATCTTCAGGTTGATAAGAGTCAGTCATAGCTTAAATTTCTTCGATTCTGCGATCGCAGGGTTAATATTAAACCAGCGTCCGTCAACATCTCGGTATTCAAATAAAAACATACTTCGCAAAAGAGTTTGGTATTCGTCCTCTCCTTTAACATTGTCTTGCTTTTGCAAAACTTGCAGCAGCAGCGCCCACTCGCTATCACTAATTGCTGAAACCAAGTCATCCCGATACTCGCGGATGACTATTTCTAGACAGTCTCGCTCAATAGGGGGGTCATCTTCTTGTAAACAACTGTAAAGCAAAACTAACAGATTTCGCACATGTCCACCGCTAACTCGGCAAAGACGATCTAAAGTTTCATCACAGTCAAAAACCTCGTTAATCTGACTCAAACGTTGTGTTTCACCCAGCCAGGGAAACGCCCGTGCTAAAACCATTTGTCGCAGTAACTTCATCCCTTCTAAGTTATAGGTTCCTTCACGGTTCTTGACTGTCACCATTGGTAATACTACAGGCTTGACCCCAAAACGATTCGTCAGAGTGCTTAATTCATTGGAGAAAATTAACACTAGGGGAATAGTATAAACCAAATGGCAATTGAGCTTCTTTAACTGCTCACCTCGGTCAATAAACAGATATTCTGGCTGAGAACGACCGGAGGCTTTGGGAGAGATATCGACGCGATCGAGATTGTCGATAATTACCACTAACCCCTGATAGCCTTGTAGCTTCAATTGTTCCTTGGCACGCTCCAATACCTGTTGATTGATAGCTTCTAATATTCCGCTAGTCCGGGGTTCCAGATATTGTCGCAACTGGCTACGGAGTCTGGGACTATCTTTTGTCTTCGCAGTAACTTTGCCAATTCCCAGAGGTAATGAAAATTCAAATTCTGGGGCTATAGGTGTTTGTAAGAAGTCGGCAATTTCATTGAACAAATTGACAAAGTAGCTTGGTCTGAGTCTGATATTAACCTTTTCCAAACTGGCGCTAACTTGACGAGTTATTGCTAACAAAATATCGCTGACATCCACATCTGCCATATCTAAATCAGCACTGGACTCAAAATAGACTACATGAAAGCCTTGCTTTTCTAATTCATCCTTGAGTCGAAACAGTTCTGTAGATTTACCACAGCCGATATGTCCAGTGAATAGTTGGCAGGTTGACTCATCTGGTTGATTAGCAATCGTCCGCCGTAAACGTTGAATTACATTGCCTCCACGGACTGGCGAGAAGTCAATATAGTACTGTTGGTCTTCTTTATTCTCAATTTTCAGAGTCTTACTGGGATTACAAGCATTAAAAAACTTAATCGGATCTAAAGCCATTACGCTTTCCTCTTACTAGTCATTAGTAATAATATTAAGTATAAAAGTTTACTTTTTGGTACGTGTAAATTATAACTTTAATATATACTATTAGATTAATAAGCAATAAAAGTTTGACAAAAGCTGATTGTAAGAGATTGCAGATCATGAAACTCTTATTGCTTATGATAATTAACTTTTTCAATATCATCAAAATTATTCACAATGAAAAAAGTTTTGGGCTAAAAAACAGAACGTTTGACAGATAATCATAATTACGTTCTTAAAGTTGATCAAGTCGAGGAAAATATGACTACTTCTTACGGAATATGCCTAAGGTTCAGTTTTTGATGGTTGAGGTTGAGCAAATTGATTTTTCATCACATTTTCTCTTGTTTTGAGCGAGCGGGAATCTGATTCAACACGACACCAATAACTGCTGACGTTTACAATCGTCGGCGGTGGGCCAACGAGTGTTAAGGTGGTAGGTGCTTTGGTTGAAACGCTTCGAGGTCAATTGCGTCGAGATTATCCGACACTTTTGCCGGAAGTGAGGTTGATTCTCGTATAATCTAGCGATCGCCCCGGAGAACAAAGAGACAAAACCTTGCAGACTCATCAGCAGATAGTGTTTTCCGCAATGGACGCGATCGCTACTAGGAACTTGTATCGACGCTGTAAATGAGTTGGGGCACACAGCTAGCTGTGCGCCCCTACAGGCGATTGTGGTTCAAATAGATCAAAAAAGCTCTCAGAAGAAAATCAAACAACACCGTATCATGGTAGTTAGTAGCATTTATGTTTGATACTTTCTTTTTTGCCATAAAAGAATATCAGGTAAGTAATATCCT
>CAXUOL010000242.1:0-8664 GCA_964252435.1 uncultured Nostoc sp. | reverse complement strand
TTGAGTGCAAACGGCTCGCATATACTTCAAACTGTCTAAGCGTAGGAGTTTGCGCTGTAAAGAGTTAATTGAACCTGGGTGTCCCGGCTTTTCCTCACAGAACATCTTAATGTCCTCACCAGTCATATTTAACAGCTGGACAATCCAAGACTTGCCAAACTCATTAAACAAAATATTGGCGTTATCCAAGGCTGCGTCAGAAAGTCCTAAATCTCGACCACATAATTTAATATCTTCAACTTCAATTTGCTCGTAACTCAAATAAAGTTCTTGGGCATCACGCACACCACGACGCTTTGTCGATTCCGGGTCGAGGGTATAAACTTCCACCTTACTAGGAAAAAGTTGCTTTAAACCTTTAACCGTATTGACGTTCTTACCTTCTGCAACGGCTTCCCAGCCATACTCAGAGTGCATATCAAAAATCAAGTTTACTGCCGCATTTTTACGGATAACGCCAGCTAGAAGTAGTCGCGTTAGAAAAGATTTACCAGTACCAGATTTCCCAAAAACCCCATTACTCCGTTCCACAAAGCGATTCAAATCGATACAAACGGGCACATCCATATCCAACGGTTTGCCGATGGAAAAATTGCGCCTTTGGGGGTCATCTTCCCAACCAAATACCCGGCGAAAATCGTCAACACTTGCATCGTAAACTTGGCTAAAGTGGCTAGGAATAGTTTTAACAGGCAACAATTCCATTGTCGTGCTGGTTTGTGGCACAAATGAAGCTAAACCCGTCACCGATGGGAGGAAAGGATTTGCCGATTTGCCATTTGTTGGGGAGAAAGATTCTTCAGATTCGGGAGTGAACATCAACATCGGCGCGAGGTTGATAGTACCATAAGTACCACTTCCGGCTAAAACATCTCGTAAAAAAGTGTCTTCCCAACTGGGGGGATTAGCAATAATTCGGGCATTAGCAGCTCCCAATGCTACATCTGTCAGCATACAAAAAAAACGCGATCGCATCCCTTGCACAACAAGAAACTTACCCACCCGCATATCTTCTACAGAAATGTCAGGATGCAATCGGACTTCTAAACCTTCAGTTAGAGAACCTTGAATGACCGAACCTAATGGCTGTGCCGAATTCATTTGATTAGTCATTTGTCATGTGTCATTTGTCATTGGTCATTGGTCATTGGTCATTTGTTTTTCTTCTCCATCCCCAATTTCCCATGCCCTATTATCTAATCAATCTGAATCGAGGTTGGCGCACTTCCTGTTGTTGGAGTGGTACTAATTAACGGTTTGCGGAATTGGGCGTAAAGGCGATCGCGCCAGGTAAAGAATGGTTCATAATCTATATTCTCGGCAAAGATTGGCAATCCTTTACCTCTGATAGAAGCTGGTAAATCCAGATAGGGGCCAGCAGGGAACTTGAGCAATATCGATAAGCCAGCCACCGCTAAGTCAGCTAAAGTCGGCTCATCTCCTGTTAAATAAGGACTATCTGCCAATAATAACGTTAAGGCTTCCAAGTCTTGTTTTAAAGATGCGATCGCTGACTTTATCACATCTGGGCTGTAACCAACGCCAAAACCAAACACTGTCAGTAAGTCACTAGGAACTCCTTGAACCAGACTTTTAAATATATCTGGTGTTGAGGTGGGTAATAAAGACTTACGGAAATTTTGATCTTGACTTATGGCTGCAAATAGTGCTTTGCGACCTTTAATGCCTATAGACTCATCCGCCCATTCTTCTATTAATAAAGTTAAACCCCGTTTTTTAGGATCTTGCGGTATTATGGGGCGATCGGGATACTCTAAGTCTAAATACTTAGCTATTTCCGTAGAATCCGCAATATATTTATTACGATCCTTTAATACAGGCACTTGTCTTTGACCAGTCAGCCGGAACAGTTCTACTTGTCCAATCCCAGGCGTAACCTCTATTTTGCGGTAATCTAGTCCTTTAAAATCTAGAATTAGGCGCACTTTCTCTGAGTATTGAGAGAGTTCCCATTGGTATAATTCCAGCATGTGTTCTATCTCTTGTAACTGGTCAACTTATTAACTTTACAATTGTATCTTTAGTTTAAGTAATTTTTATTAATATTAGTTGCTTAGTTATCTATTTAATTGACATTAGGGTTTAACTTATGCCTAATTTTTGGCAAAATTATCGATTTAAAAAAATATTGTTTTCTGATTGATTAAAATATCAAATAACTAAGTAATTTAATTCAGCATATTTTTATATATAAATAAACCTAACCCCTCATGCGTGGGTCTTCAACAGTTACTTCAATTTTTGTCAGCGTCAGCCTACGTTAAAATATTTCGGTAATTAATTTCTGTGCTTTTGCTGAATAATCAATGGTTAATTCTGAAATATAGCCTTATTGTCTATGTAATTCAGGATTTATAAATCAACTATTAATTTACGTAAAAATTGTATATAAATTGTCTTTTAAGTATAATCTTTCTCGAAGCTCATCGTAACTCATAACTTGTAGAGGTGAGATTTTCACACTTTCTGAGAATTTACGTTACACCGAGGGGGATTTTTAAATTTTCGGATGATAGAGAAAATTTGCTCAAACTACATGAAATATATGGTAGATATATTTCATACTTATCAGCGTGAATCGAGGTTAAAATTTTACCTTACTAGCACAAACTCTTCTAGAGAAAAATCTTACTTCCCTCTTAAGTTAGATTTTGTGCATAGCAAAATGTTATAAATCTTTATGTAATGTGTGGACAAAAAGAAAAACAAAATTTATGAAGACAAATTACAGCAAATTGCTGACCACGTTGGCAGGCATAGCAGGATTTACTAGTTTCAGCGTCCTCATTACTTTACCATCTGATGCGAAAGAGGTACTAAATCCTAACCCCAGTATTTTCAACGAAGCTCCCTATAACCAAGGTCAACGTCTTCAAGCAAACAATCAATACACACCTGTTGAAGCCGTTTCCCAAATAGAAAAGGGCAATACCAAACGCAAACCAGTAGCACAGAAAAGTGGTGCAACACTAAATCCCAAACCAAGTATTTTCAACGAGCCTCCCTATAACCGTGGTGGTGGTGGTAGTGTTACACCTAGTGAACCTACACCCGTTACCCCAGGTAGTACCCCAGAAACTCAACCTACCAAACCATCTACAACTCCACCAGGACCAGGGGCAAGTGACAATCAAGGCAAAAATTTGTTAGCCTTGGCAGAGTCAAACGCTTCCTTTACCACGTTGACCAAGGCTTTGAAAGCAGCAGGATTGACCGGAGCTTTGCAAGGCAAAGATAACTTAACTATTTTTGCACCCACAGATGCAGCTTTTGCTAAGTTACCAGCAGATGCTTTGCAAGAATTGTTAAAGCCAGATAACAAAGAAGTATTGCTGAAGATTTTAACTTACCATGTGGTGACTGGTAAGTTATTGTCTACTGATTTGAAGTCTGGCGAAGTTAAAAGCCTTGAAGGTGGTGCAATCAACGTTAAAGTTGATCCTGCTACTGGTGTAACTGTCAATGATGCTAAAGTGACACAGGCAGATATCACAGGTAGTAACGGCGTAATCCACGCGATCGATCAGGTGATTTTACCTCCTGACTTGTAGTTGTAAGGTATCAGCACAACTGGCAACATAACTATAGCAATCCTAAATGAGATTGTGAAAATTTTTGTTCTAGTCGTCCTTGGTCATTTGTCCTAAGTAAATTGCAAATAACAAAGGACAAATGATTAATGACAGCCATACGTTAAAATTCCGTTCAGATGTTAATTTTGGACGGTTTTTTTGTTTGCAATCAGCTTTTGATCTTTATCTTGCATTTCTAAAAGTTCAGGAATAGTAACAAACCTATAGCCCTGTTTCCGAAAGTTGGCAATAATTTCTGGTAAAGCTTGCACAGTTTTAGAGCGATTACCACCACCATCATGCATTAGCACAATTCCACCTGGCTTGGCCCTCCTAAACACATTATTAATTAATTTTGGTACAGCAGGACGTGAGTAGTCTACAGAGTCAGATGACCAGAGAATGATAGCATATTTGCTATTTCTAGCGTAACTAGCCACCCCATTGTGCATGATTCCCCCTGGTGGTCGAAATAAATTTGTTTTAATTCCTGCTACTTGATAAATCAAGTCTGCTGTGTGGTCAATTTCATAGGCAGCTGCTTGTGGATTCAAGAATTGATACCAATGATGCCAAGTGTGATTACCAATTACGTGACCTTCAGCAATCTCCCGCTTCACTAAGCTTGGATAATTCTTCACGTTTTGCCCAATCAGAAAAAATGTCCCTTTAATCTGATTTTTTTTGAGAATATCAAGTACTTGCCCGGTACTCTCAGGCCATGGCCCATCATCAAAGGTGAGCGCAATTACTTTCTGTTCGGGAGTAAGTTTTGCCGCATTAACTATTGCTCCTTGAAAACGCTGTGGCACAGTATATGAAAAACCTTTTGTTTGTACTTGTTGCTGCCAACTTCTAAGCATCGTCGCTTTTAGTTCTTCAATCTGCTGCTGAATTCCAACTTTGCTTGGTAGATTGTTTACATTTATATTCTCTGTACTTTGAGCATTAGAAGAGCTTGACTTAATAAGCATCATCATGCCACAACTCACACTGCCACCCAAGACAAGCAACGTAACTAATATTTTTTGCAGACCAAAAAATGACTTATTGTCGTCCACTTCATAGCTCCTTCAAGGTCGAACCATTTTTTTCACAATACTTATGGCAGCTTTTTATACTCTGGTAAGCCTTGCCATACAAACTACAGTTATGATTGGTATATTTTTTAAAGTTAGCTCCAACCCTGACTCTGAAAAAATACCTTACCTGATGGATAATCTAATATCTATAAGCAAAACCCTCACCATGGAGATGAGAACCTTCATACACATTATTTTTTGTAATCTATGGGATATAAGGGGAATTTCGAGAACTGTAAAAGGCAAGTAAAATAATTTGTAATTAAGTTAAGTTTTGCAATGGAGATTGAAACAAGAGCCACAAAACTTGCCACTTCTTAGTTGCGAGGGACTTAACCCTTTATAATTTATTAATCCTGCCTTATTAACTATGAATCTTAATGTAGGCTAAATATTGCATATCTTATTGACGAAGCCATTGCGAAATTATGACGAAGATGTGACCTTCCTTGAGTAATGACGGTAGAGAGCAAACCTGTTAAAAAATTTCTTTGATCCCCAACCGGGCAAGACGATTGAACACCATTAATTGCTGAAAATTCTGCAAATAATGCTTTAGAGGTTGTTTGAAAAGTCCTATGTTGGGATTTTAATCAAATTATTACCCCCTTGTAAAGCTATCCATTATAAGCATATTTCTTAACCGAAAAGTTGACAGAAGTAAGTCGCTATGCATCAGAGGAGTGAAGATGAAAATTGAAGAAGAATTCAGAAGTCAGAATTCAGGAGTCAGAACAAGAAAGTGTGGGATTCAAACCCGCCACTACGAAAGTTGACCACTAAATCTTCTCTTTCAGAGACGCGCAAGGGACGATTTAGTGGGGGTCTTAAACGCTGTTTATTCAGACGCTCTCTACGAGACGCTAAAAGCGAACGAGTACTCGCTAACGCTGCGCTATCCGCCAGTCACACAGAATTCAATTCTGTTAGCGGTAGCGGGGCGTTTAGCCCATTCTGACTCCTGAATTCTGTTTTGATAACACTTTATTTGCTGTATGACTACTGTATAGCTACGTAATTTCCATGAATATCTCATTTTGGCAGTAACATAGTGAAACAGCATTGCTGATTTGTACTGTTTTACTTAATCAAGTTCTGTTTCACACGTTTTGGGAATATGAGTAAACTAATTCCAGCCATCAGAGTCAAAAACTTCAGCTTCTCTTACGACACTCAAAAGATAGTTGAAGGCGTGTCAATGGATATTTACCAAAACCAAGTCACGGCAATTATTGGTTCTAGTGGTTGTGGGAAGTCTACTTTTCTTAAATCGTTAAATCGCATGAGTGAATTAGAAGCAGAAGTAAGGGTTGAAGGAAAAGTAGAATTTTTTGGGCAGAGTATTTATGAGCGTCGTGTCAACATCAATCGCTTACGTCGCCAAGTTAGTATGGTTTTTCCCAAACCAAATCTTTTTCCGATGAGCGTTTACGATAATGTTGCTTATGGGGTGAAGTTAGTTGGCTGGCATCCGAAAGTAGAATTAGATGGAATTGTTGAATCTGCCATCAAAGCTGCCGAACTTTGGGATGAAGTGAAGAATAAGCTGCATAAATCTGCTTTAGAGCTTTCTGGTGGTCAGCAACAAAGATTATGTATTGCCCGTGCTTTAGCGGTCAAGCCGAATGTTCTTTTGATGGATGAACCTTGTTCAGGTCTCGATCCTATGGGTAGTATGAAAATTGAGAATTTGATCCATAACTTGCGTTCTGAGTTAACAATTGTGATTGTTACTCACAATATGCAGCAAGTTACTCGCCTATCTGATTTTACCGCTTTCTTTCATAGTAATGAAAATCGTATTACTCAAATGGTTGAATTTGGTACTACAAATAAAATCTTTACTAACCCTGTGGATTCTCGCACCCGCGACTATGTTTTTGCTCGCGTCTGTTGAAGTATTTCTTAAATTTTCGCTATTCAGAGGTTTACTACATGGTGCAAGCAAAAATGAGGGATTAAATTGAATTTCCGGTTGCTTTAAGTTTTTCTGGTGTTAGGGAATGCGATCTGATATTGACAGTATTTTTTTATACTATATATTTAAAGACAAGTATTTGCTCTAGACCACCTGAATCATAAAATGAAATGTCCCCGGTGCGAATCTACTTCATATCGTAAAAATGGTCGTCGGAATGACAAGCAGAATTACCTCTGCAAAAATTGTGGTAAACAATTCCTTGAGCCTGTATTCTCTCATTCCTTAGAAACTGACTTGCTTGCTAACAGCAACGGACATACTAAAGTATCTACGGCTAAAGCCACGGAAATTTCTTTAGTAAAAAACCTGCCAGAAGAAAAAATCACAGAGAAAAGTCTTGGCTCTTTTAATTTGACATTAGCTGAACAATTGTTGCAAATTATATTATCGCCCGATTGGCTAGAATCTGCTGCTTTCAGCCGATTTATCGAAAAAATTCACCAAAAAACTGAAATAAAACATCTATTAGAAACAGGAATATCACTTTTACTTTTGGATGCAGAAAACTTAAAATTAGATGTTAATTCAGAATTATTTTTAGCTAGTGTCTGCAAGTATCCTCTCCAATTTAAAATGGCATTTGCTAACTGGAAAAATCCAAGTATCGGAAAGCAAGATATTGAACTATATAACCGTGGCTATCAACTTCTCCACGTGCCAGAGGGTAAGGATAGTGCTGATGCCAAAATGATCGCTTTCGGTGCTTGTGTTTCACGCTCTTATCCAACAGTTAAAGAAATATTAGTCTGCTCTAACGATGGAATTTTAATTCACCTTTGCAACGAACTCCAAAACCAGGGATTAATTGTCTATTGGGTACGTAGACAAGGGCAAACTTTACATATAGAAAACCGCAATACTGGTAAATTAACTCATTATTCCTTGGCAATGACAACAGAAGTTCCATCCTTGGAAAAAGTGGTTGAGCAAATTCAAGATTTAATTAAAAATGAACAAGATTCAATCAATACTCGATTACACACTTTAGCAACTATTGCAACTTTATTTCAAGAAAGATGCAATATCAATAATAAATCTAATCCTCAGCAACCAGAAATTGAAGAAAGTATTTCTGTTAGAGATAATTCATCTGCAAAATCTATTCCAGAAAAACAAAAAGAAGATTCTACGAAAATTCCTAATGAGAAAATATTAAATAAATTACTATTAAAAATTATTCAAGATATACAAACAAAGTCTCCCCAAACTAAATTATCTGTATCTAAATTAGGTTCAGAGTTACGTAAAATAACCGGAGAATCTCCTAATTCAATTATTAAAAAATTAAAGTTAGGTTCCAATTTTACCAAATATCTAGAATCATCTCCCACATTTAGATTAAAAATGAATGGCAAGGAATATGAGGTAATGCCGCTACTCTTTGAATAGATATTTTCTAGATGTCTACCTACAACCTGAGCCTGTAATTCTGTATTATGTAAAAAGATGTAAATAAATGTAAATAATACGATGCAGGATAAAGTTGTTGTTATTGTCGGTGCTACTGGTGGTATTGGTTCAGCTTTAACACAAAAACTTGCGCCTACCGGAGTCCGGTTGGTACTGGCTGCGAGAGATACAGTTCGTTTAACCACATTGGCTGCTGATTTATCAGGACAAGTTTTGACTGTTCCCACTGATATTACTGACCCCCAACAAGTAGATACTTTGATAGAAAAGACCATCGCTGAGTTTGGTCAAATTGATATTTTAGTGAATGCAGCTGGTGCTGGTATACTCAAGCCCTACAACAACCTGGAACCCGCTGATTTAGACAAGATGTTAGATGTCAACTTAAAAGGTAGCTTTTACACCACTCAAGCGGCTGCTGAAGAAATGCAAAAGCGCAAGTCTGGTCACATCTGTAATGTGGTAGGAATTCTGGGCAAGCATTCGATGGGGATGGCAGCGGCTTATTCTGCTTCTAAGTTTGGTGTTGTCGGTTTTAGCAAGTGCATGGCAGAGGAACTCAAGCGTTTTGGTATCAAGTTCACGCTATTCTACTTTG
>CAXUOL010000241.1:0-8668 GCA_964252435.1 uncultured Nostoc sp. | reverse complement strand
GCACCTTCACCACCTAATTCCGTTTTTACCCAACCCGGATGAGCGCTATTAATCTTCACCGGAGTATTGCGTAACTCATGAGCCAAATGAATCGTAAATGAGTTCACTGCTGCCTTAGAAGCATTGTAAGCAAATGGTTTGGAATCATAGATGAATGAATTGGGGTCAGAATGAAGTGTTAACGAGCCTTCAATACTCGACATATTCACAATTCGACCGCTAGGGCTATTCAATATTAACGGCAATGCTCGTTGAGTTAATTCTACTAAGCCAAAAAAGTTGGTGCTAAATGTCTGTCGAATAATGTCTACAGAAATAGAACTAGCATTACTGGTTAACCAATCACCATCTAAAAACACACCCGCGTTATTGATCAATACATCAAGCCTACCAAAAGAGTTACTAATTTGTTGAACAGCAGATTCAATTTGAGTACTATCAGTAACATCCAGGGCTATTGGGTGAGCTATTATTCCTTCGTTCTCTAAGTTACTCGCTGCTGTTTTAGCTGCATCTAAGTTTCGGGCCGCTATCAAAATTGTCAATCCATGTTGTCCAAGTTGACGACTCATTTCCAGCCCCAGACCTTTATTTGCACCAGTAATCAAAGCTACTTTGTTCTTTAGTTCGTCCTGCGCCATGATTAAGCACTCCTGTGTAGTGATGAATTTAGATCACATTTCAGAACAAGATGTTTAAGCTGAGTTTAAATACTGGGTTAATCCTCTCACAAAGTTTAAACATTGAGAACCTAGAAGAAAGGCTAGGTTAAACAGCACACACTTAGTGGCAAAACAAAAAAGTAATTCAAATAGGATTACCGCGATGAGCTTGACTATGCGGAAATTTTCTCACTAGCCGCTTGATGTATAATTTCTTTCTTTAACGAATCTGCTGCAACTGCTGCAATGGTTTCCCAATCTTCTTGTTTTAACAACACCCCAAGCAGTTCACGCAGTATCTCTCGATTAGAAATGAATTCTTCACCATAAAGCTGATCATTTTCCAGAGTAGCAAGTATGTATTCTCTTACTTCTGGTGCCGGTAATCTAAATTTTTCAAGTATCCTTTCTCTTGCAGCAATGACTGCAATTTTCGTAGCTGTCCCTAAATTCCAATTATTTAGCAGCAACCGCACTTCTCTATTTAGAGAAATACGCAACGTCGTGAAGCGTCCCCAAAGTTCTAGATTGCCCATTAAGGAACCAAATGCTGACCCCCAATCTAATCCAGCCCCAATGTTGCCACCAACTTTATCTTCAGCTTCAACACCTTTTCTTAAGGATTCTTCATCAAATAATAAATCCATTGGATTTACTGCATCTTCTTGGTTAAAGACGCTTTTACTGTAATTAGATTCTTCCTGGCTCATTAACTTCACCTCGCTACCTATTCAGAAGAACGACGAACTCCATACTCAAATTTTTGCACAGGTGTACATGGCATCTGGCGCAGCAACGGCTGCTGTTAAAATTCTCAACCGCTTGAGTGCTGTCCAGTGTCACCAAGTTCACAGATTAACCATGCCAATGACTTTCCACTGTTTCAATAACTTATACAAAAGATTACACTTTTTCATCTGGGCAATGGGATTATGAAAAAAAATGCCAAGGAAATATAATTTTTTCGATTATTAGTTTATGCCCTTCATAATTATTCACTTCATCATTTGAGTGTGATTGTGGCTATCAACTTCATTTTTTCGAGAACACAATCAAGGAAATGAAGTTGATAAGTAAACAGAAAAAAATTCTCCTTTCTGATGGAGCAGACCCAAAACATACTATTGTATTTGAGCATGGGTTTATGGCCGATATCGAGTGCCCTAAACAAAATAAGAAGAAAAACTTGCAAAATAAACAATAGAAAGCTTAGGAAATAAAATTCAGCATCAGTCATGAAAAGCTTGTAGGGGATAGGGTGTAGAAAATCCCACACTTAAAAGCAGGCGTTCTGTGAGCATCAGAGGCTGTTGATCGCACTTTATAAAAAAGCCCCAAAAAACGGGGCTTTTTTTCATCAAGTGGGCCGCTTTTCGCGTGACACCCATTTTGTATGGCTTTGAGTACTGTCTCTGCACGCTTATGTCACAGAGCAACTGTGCCGCTTCTTGTGACATTAACGGAAAAACAAGGGTTCTGGGCGTTGCTGACATCATGCCGCTTTTTGTGACATCTATACACAGCAAGGTTTTTGGATGTCACGGCACACCTGCCGGAATCCTGTGCCACTTTGTGACAGAGCAGTGCAAAAAAAAAGAGCGGCTAGAAATTAGAATTCAGGAGTCAAGAGTCAGGAAACAAGAAAGGTATTCTGACCACAAAAGTGGTGCTTTTTAGAGTTTGGTAGAGAGCGTCCTAATTCCTGGTTCTGAATTCTGAATTCTGAATTCTTCTTCAAGAAGCAGCATTTCCTAATTCCAGCCATCTAATTAGTTCTTGTGGGGGAATAATTCTCGATACAGAGAAGGGAATACTGTGTTTTTCAGCCCAACGATACACAGTTCGCAAGCTGATTTTACGCTTTGTTCTGTCGTAAATATAATTCGGAAGTTCTCGCCCAGATAACGGAAAATCTGGTTCTTCTAAGTCGATACCAAATTGGGCAAAACGCTCTTGATCTTTTTTGAGTAACAATGAAACGTCTGACAAAGAATACCTTTTGAAGAGATTTTGACTTTTGAGATATGCAAGCCCTAACAAATAGCAGCATTCTTTCAACTTTACCTGTCGGGCGTACTGCTGTACACCACATATCCTTAACCATTTTCGCCAAGCTCTAATACTAATGCCTTTACCTAAGACGTGTTCACAAGCTGTTTTTACCCAAGCAAGATTATACATATCTTGATACATATTGCCTCCAATATTCTAATGCCCAGGGAAACCTGGGCGCTCCGTCTTTGTTAGTCTTCTACAGCTTCAGTGTCGTTCACCGCCTTGGAACGAAGACGTTTGTTAACCATTCTCTTATTACTGCGTTCAACATAAACGCCAAAACCGTTTTCCCAAAATACACGATGTAGTTCTGATAATTTCCAACCCTCAAACTCGGCCAGTTCTTCTGCTTCTTCAAAGAGTGCTGTTGGCACGTAAAGTTCAATTCTGGTCATTCCCTGTGCTTTTGTTCTAGGCATTGTTGCATCCATATTTAATCACCCAGATTATCAAATGAGATTGGTTATGGGACAAGAACCCTACAAATAAATATTTTTAGGTTCTTATGTGATATGTAGCCAATATAGACTATATTAGTGGTGTAGTACCATATAAGAAACAAAATAATATGGAAAAAATCAAACAAATACTCATTTTGCAAGGGATTGAGTTTGATGAGGAGGAGATTTTGTCCGCCGCATCAGCTATTGGCATGGATGTTGATAATTTGAATGATGCCGAAGCCCAGGAAGTGGCAATTCAAGTTGCACAAGCCAAGAAATCAACTGCCCTGACCACTGCTAATGGCAAGTCCAAAAATGGCAATAACAAGTTAGGTAAGAACTCACCCCGTCGTAAATCCATTCCTCCATTGCAAGGAGCGATCGCTCACGCATCTCAGGTTTCAAACCAAGAAATTCAATCCTTAGAAGATGTCCTCAACGTCGGGATTGACGCTTACACAACTGATAAAGCAGACCAGTTGTTATCGACGATTCGCAATGCTCCCAAAGACGTGGTGAGTAAGTTTGTCTCTAAAGCGATGGAGGAGGAAGCTGACGTAGATTCCTTTCGTGCAATCGGTGACGAACTCGTTGCGGGTATTTTCGGCATTAGCCCAACAAATGCAGCCGAATAAATTGATTGGATTAGCGGCAGTACTGAATCTGCTGCTATTGACCCTCGTTTTGGGCGTGGCAATATATGGAGCAACAAGACCAAACCCATCGCAAAGCATTAAATATTCACCTGAAGAAGGACGGCGAGTTGAGTCTGTCCGGCTTAACACTAGAAAATCTGACAACAGAAGAATTCCTAGTCGTCCAGCAACTTATTGATGAGTCAAGGGTGCGATCGCAGTCCAATAGACAGATTGAGGAATTGATGCAACGGGGAATGATGGCTCAAACTGCGATCGCAGCAATAACAGTTTTGATGTTTTCATTCATGGGGATATATGGCATAACCCGATATATCGGCTCACAAGTTCAACAAGTTCAGCAGACTTATACCAATTTTAAGTAGTTAGAGAGGAGAGGAGAATGTTAGGAAAATGGCTTCCTGGTTTATTCGGCGGTAAAGGTGATGGAGTAGTATCAACAGATTTAAGGGTTGGGGATGCTACCCAAATTGAGGGTAATTTACCTTCATCAATCCGCGATCGCTGCCAAACGCAGAGTTGCTGACTATGTGAATCGGCTACCAGTGCAAGAGCGTCCCCGGTGGATTGCTGAATATCAGTTGCAAGGGTTGGTTACACTTCCCGAACCACCAGCACAACAATCACCTTCACCGACTGGTATTCCCAATCCCGATATTGCTGACATCGATGAAGAATCGGTGCAGTCGGTGATTAATCCGGGTGCAATGAAAATTCTGCAAGCCCTAGCAGCTAATTATCCTGAGTACATCAGAATTGATGGTGCTTGGATTGATGAACTGTGTGATGCTGCATCTAATCAAAATATGACTCTTCGCAGTAATCACCATTTTTACCTATCTGGTGGCACACAATCTGGGAAGTCTACGCTGGCTGGAGTGATTATCAACAAAATTGCTGCAAAATCTCAAACACCAGCAATTGTGATTGGCAGCGATCCAAAGGATGATGTCACCAGATGGTTGTGCAAGTTCAGCCGTAAGTTTGACGGCATGAAAGAATTAAGAAATTGGCTCATCTTTGCCACAGACCAAATTGACAAACAGAAAGCAAGAGTTGCAAAAGTTGGTGGTGAATGTCAGGGCGTTCCCGAATTATTTCTTGCTCAAGATGAGGTGGACTCTGTATTTGGTGGTGGCAAGGGACTTCCAGGAATGGTTGATGCTGATACTGCCAAAGATTTGCAGGGTTTTTGGAACTATGTCATCAAATTCACTGCTGGGTTAAAGGGTCATGGTTTATTTATGGGGCAGTCTCCACTCTCTGGAGAAACTGGATTTAGTCGCCCGTCCTTGAAAAATGTTTGCTTTATTGCGATGGGGCAAACATCGAGTTATATACTTGACCATCCCCAAGACTTTGTAAACGTTAAAAAGGAGATTCTTGAAATCTTGCGGCAGGCTTGTGAAATGTTAGACAAAGCCGGAGTTCGATATGCCTTGCTGATTCCCACTCGGTCTAATCCCTTTGTTGCCCTAATCCCGGAATTTGATATCAAAGGTCTGGAACAAAAACAGGATTCTAAACCGAATGGTGACACTGTTAATAGTTCTAAAAATAATCAGCAATCCTCACAGCAGCAGGTTGACTGGTATCAAGAAATTAGAAAATGGGCAACAGAATTAGGGAGAAGACCACATTTTCAGGAAATCAAACAAAAGTGGCACGAATTAACAGGGCAAGAGTTAAACGAAAAGGGAGTAACATTACTATTAGAAAATCTCGGCTACCCAGACAATTAAACTGGAATGCTCGGTATGGTAATCCCAAACAGTACAAGAAACAAGTAGCGATCGCTCACCGAAAAACTCACAATTATTGTGTAGTCTGTCTGACTAAGAAAAGTGAAGAAATCCATCACGCTTACTACGGCAATGACGTTATTGGAGTATCAACATTTCCTACGTGCTACCGTTGTCATCAAGAGATTTGTCATAGCTCGATTAACTGGATGAAAAGCCGTAGTAATCCTGTTTGGGGTAATCGTAATACTGATGAATTTATTATCAGATTACGGCTGGGATATCAATTACTTTATGGAGGTATCAAACATTTTTAATTAGTTTAATAGTGTCGTTAATTTTCCTAAAAATCAAGTTTTAAGCTAATTGGATAAGAATTTTTATGTATAACGACGAATACGACAATTTAAGTTTTGAAGAACAGTTACACCTGACTGAATCCCTTATCAGGCAGCGACACAATCAGCAGATGTTCTTGCGCCGAAACGCCCAACTGTTGCAGCAGGAGTTAGAGCTTGAAGCTGAATTGTTAGAAGACAGTCCAGAGTTAGCTCAGGTGATTCATTCTTTTAATATGCAGGAGATTCAGAGTAATCAGCAAGGGCTAGAGAATGTTTTAGGCTCAGAAGAATCACTTTCAAAAGAGTAAAGTGTTTGGAGTAAGTTTTTTCCGGGATTGGGTGGGAGATAAATCTAGTGGGAAACTAATATCTCTTTTTAGAAGCTGCTCTTGAAAGAGATAAACTATTAGTTAGAATCAATAAGTTTTACAGTAATTTTAATGACTAGATTTATTCACGATCAATTTGCTAAAGATTATTTGGAAGAGTTACTAAAATCTTATGGAGAAGTAAAAGCTTCTAGTCGTGTAGCTGGTGAAGTTAGAGAAATTGATGTTTTATTTTCTCCTGCTCAAGAAGCTAATAATTTAGAGATGCTAGGACTTCTGGGAAAATTTGCAGCTACACCTGCTATTTTTGAACCATTTCGCAATCCTGCCTCTGAAGAAGAAATCTGTGATTGTTTGCTGAAGTTATTGGAAGTAAGAGGTGCTTTACAACGTGAAGCTAACCGGAATAAAATCTCTATTAAAGAATTAGAAATTCCGAAATTGTGGATACTTTCTCCAACCGTATCTGTGAGAATACTTTCAGGTTTTAGTGCAATCCAAGCATCTAATTGGGTGTCTGGAGTATACTTAATGGGAGAGTATTTGCGAACAGCTATCGTTGTAATTCATCAACTGCCACGTACTCAAGAAACTTTGTGGCTAAGAATCCTCGGTCGAGGGAAAGTACAAAAGCAGGCTATTGATGAATTAGAAGCGCTATCATCTAATCATCCGTTTCGGAAAGCCACATTAGAATTACTGTACAATTTACAGCAGAACTTGGTAATGTCTCAAATTGAAGAATCAGATGATAGGGAGTTGATTATGCGATTAGCACCACTTTATCAGCAAGATAGAGAACAAGCTGTACTGGAAGGAGAACAACGTTTAATTATACGTCAACTAAATCATCGCTTTGGTGAGATTGACTCTTCAGTAATTGAGCGAATTCGAGGTTTATCTACTGACGAATTGGAGACTTTAGGAGAAGCCTTTTTAGATTTTTCATCCCTCACTGATTTAGAAACTTGGTTAGACCAAAATCTCTAAATAAAAAGCTTGTGCTATTATCTCTTGCCTGGAAAGTAGATGCGCTCTTATCAAGGAGGTTTGGGGCAAGGGGGAAAAGCTTCGCCGTGAGCGCAACTTCTCTTCTTAGGCTGGGTCCTAAGCGTAACTATGCCGCAGGCTTTACGACAAAGATAAAAAGCTATTTGAGAGCAGTAGTTGCGCCATCATTTTTCCTTTTTCCCCTCTTGTTTGCACCTTGTGTCACCTTCGGTTCTTCTTCTTGCTTACTAGAGTTAACCATTTTTACCAAGTGCTGATTTAGATAACTTTGCGCTGATATATACAAACTTTCCCAAATCTCTTGATTGCGGCTGATTTTTGTACCGACTGTATTTCCTGCTGTTTTCTCCGACACCAAATATTTGCGGAAGTAGTTATTCCACAAGTGTTGGAGGAAATCTTCAGCGAATTCGTTAAACGGCAGAATCCATTTATAGTCTTTGTCCAAAAATACCCGATAGGACGCAATTATCGGTAATGCTAAGTCGGTTGGCGCACCAAACCCGAATGAATACTGCTGTCAGGTAATAACGTCGTTTTACGTATATCTATTGATGCTAAGTCGTTAGCACCCTTTCTTCTGGGGTTGCTGATATGTTCTTGGATTATTTCGTAGAGTCTTTGCTCTATCCACAGGGCATGAGTCAAGAGAGGCAAAAGTGCAGTTAATCTTTCCCTTTCTGCGTCTGTGATGTTACTCGGAAGACTCATTCCTGCTGGGTGTTTGGTTCGTTTATTGCCGTCGGGGTTGTATTTATTTCTGTCGAGGCAGTAAAGGAGCTTCAGCAAGTGGGTGACATTACACTGGGCATTTCTGGGAGCGCCGCTTTGATTCTGGTAATAGGCGATGCGGAATTTTCTATCTTCTTTCTGTTCTAACTGGGCTAAATACTGCTTGATGAATTTGTAATCACCCCTAGCGTTGACTTTGGAGCGAGAATCTACTGGCGTTGTAGTATTTGAAGCTAGGGCTATATCTTTGGCTGATTCTTCAGTCAGTCCGATGTGAATCGTAACTTTTATCCTGGCTTGAGTGAGGTCATATTTATAATTTTTCGCTTGCTCAAAGGCTAAAACTGTATGTCCTCCGTTGATAATGCCATCACTACCGCCCTCGCTTGCTTCTAAGACTTCTAGTTCGAGTTCAGTTTTGTTTTTGCTAAGTTTAACTTTATTGGCTGACAGGGTTATTCCACTGTGACGAGAGAAGAATTTTATGGGTTCGGTCGTTAGGGAGTCGAAGATTTGTCTGTAGGTCGCGCTTTTGCGGTTTGGTTCCCGGATGTTCGGTTCTAGGGGAAGGTCTATAGGGAAGTTGTCTACGTGGACGGTGGCGATGATGCAATTGGGGTTGGCTTGAAAATAGTTATCTATCTTACAGCAGTTTTCATGTATTTGAACCACACCTGTCGTAGGGGCGCAAGGCCTT
>CAXUOL010000240.1:0-8701 GCA_964252435.1 uncultured Nostoc sp. | reverse complement strand
ACCATAAGGCGCGTATTGATAGAAGGTATTAGGGTTTTCAGGCTTTACATAGCGTTACCATAATCAAATTTAATTAACTTTACATTACGTAATATAGCTTAATTTATTCTTGCCTACTTAGTTAGATTTAAGTAATTTTCTAGCAGACTCAGTATAATTACTAATTGAACTAAAGCTACAGATATAACTAATATAACAATTATTAAATCTATTACATGACAGTTAAGCAGCTTATAATGCCCAAGCAGCAAGAAGTTTGTCAGTTTATTTAGAAACTTCACAAACTTCTAATAGGCTATCAAGTCAACGATGCTGGGTAAATCAGTTTGTAGTCAAGACCTTAGTCCTGTGTTAATCACTTAAGTGTTTACTACGTAGCAGGCAAAGTTAGCTTAATGGATTACTAGAGTTCATGTCATTAATTCTGATAGGTAAGGGCTACGAGATCCTCGGCTTCTTGAAGAAGTCGGGGATTTCGCAACCCCGCAAAATTAATGAGACAGATTCTAGTAAGCTGTCAATCAATAAATCATGAGTGGGGAGAGTATTGGCAAAAGCTTAATGAAATGGGAGAAAAAAGTAATGAATTGCTGGAGAAGTATTTAACGAGTTAACCATTAAATGGAAATAAGATTACAAAATTTCCTGCCAACTCTTTTGATGGTCAACACATTAAACTATTAGTTCCAAATCACAGGTTTCACTATGAATCAGAAACAGATTGCAGAGTTTTCTCTCAAAGATGGCACGAAGTTTTTAGCTGAAGTTGATGAGCTAGAAAATAGCAATGCTGTTGTACGTGTTGCTAGACCAGACACAGGGCAAATGGTAGTTGAAGCTAAAAAGAAATTTGAGGATGTATTAGATCAAATACAACCTGTCGCTTCAGCAATTATCACCAAACTGAGTCAGCTTAATACACCTGCTGGTGAGGTAGAGGTTAAGTTTGGTATTAAGTTAAATGCAGCGGCGGGCGCAATTTTTACTTCTGTAAGTGGTGAAGCCAACTACGAAATTACCTTGAAATGGAAGCAAGACAAGGCATAGTATGGTAGCGAATACAGATAATTATATTCAAACTTTTAGGTCAGCGATCGCCCGGATTTTTCATACCAATGGTGCGGTAGTTGGTGTAGGTTTTTTAGTCTCTGGGCGAACTCGAAATTACATCCTGACGTGCGCTCATGTTGTTACCTCAGCCCTATCCTTACCAGAGGATATAGTTGAAGCTCCTAGTAATGATATTTATTTAGATTTCCCCCTAATTGCATCAGGACAACAACTAAAAGCTAAAGTTGTTTTTTGGCAACCCGTCGTTAATAATGCATCAACCTCTGAGCCTGAAGATATTGCCGGATTGCAAATCGAAGGGCAATTGCCTAAAGAAACCCAACCTATTCAACTAATAAGAGCTAACAATATTTGGCAGCATCCTTTCCGTATATTCGGTTTCCCTAACGGACATAATGATGGCGTTTGGGCCACAGGTGTGTTGCGAGACGGACAAGGAAAGGGATGGGTGCAACTGGAAGATAGTAAGGTAACTGGCTACAGGGTAGAACCGGGTTTTAGTGGTGCGCCGATATGGGATGAAACTCTTGTAGGAGTGGTTGGGATGGCAGTAGCGGCAGAGAAGCGGCGAGAAGATATCAAAACTGCTTTCATGATTCCTGCGGATGTATTGATTGAAGCATGGAATGAAATCGGCTTGTCGATTTCGTCAAATGCACATACCCAGAATATTCCTAGCAGAGTTCAACAACTCAAAATCAAAATTTTGCAACAACACTTTGACATTCTCAGTAGTGATTATGAGGCGGCTTACAATCAACTTAACTATACACTTAGTGCGAGCGATCGCAATATCATTCAACGCCAAATTGATACCATCGTCCAAGAACTTGAGCGAGTAGAAAGCGAACTTAATGTCATAAACCATTAATTTAATACCTAAATAAAATGAAAAGCTCTTTAGATTTACGAAAGAACTATCTAGAACAGTTGATAGCCAATTTAAACACCGAGGTTGAAAGTCTCAGCAACCAAATAGGATGGACGCTGAATAATGTAGATAAAAGTAAATTACAAAAGCAACTTCAAGATAAAATCAATGAAATAGAAAAAGCTGAATTAGAATTAAGCCAGATCAATCAACAATCTCTAGAGCTTGAGCCTGATAAAATACCATTTACTAATCGGGATGCTGCAATTAATGAAATCACAGCAACTAATTCTCCTCCTTATCGTCTGGTGACAGCGCCTGAAGGTTATGGAAAAACAGAATTTCTTAAACAGATCCTGGGACGGTTTCAAGAATTACAATGGTGTTGTGCTTACGCTTCTATCTCTGGTTATGAAAGTATTGAAGACTTAGAAAAACGATTAGCAAATTCTCTGCAACTTACGCTCCCTGAAGGACATGATTTAAGTTGGGGAGAACGTTTAGGCTCACTATTGCATAGAAATTGGGCTAAATGGCAATCACAGGGCAAAAAAGGTATTGTGCTGCTAATCGATCTGGATGGCAGTGCCCCACAAAAGCAACGTTTAAATGAACTTTTTAATGATTTTAAAGAATTTGCATGGAGAATTGAAAAATGTTTGAAAGAATTACAGTTCTTTAAAGATAATTCCCGGAGACTTCGAGTTGTGATTGCAGCTCGCTGTCTGATCGATCTCCCATTAGATCGGACTTTTCCTAAACTAATACTCTCCCCTTTTAACTGGGAAGTAATTCAGGATACAGCAACAAAATATCTCAAGCCCATAGAGATGACTTCTGAAAGTCTTGCTTTACTCGCAGGACACTTACTCTATTTAACAGGTGGACATCCAGGAGGAATTGCTGAAGCACTAAAAGTTTATCGAGATGGTTGCTACACAGTTAGCTGGCTTTTAAATAGTTATGGCAACCAATTATGGGAAAAAAACCTCAAAAAGTGTAGAGATCAGATTAAAGAAAGCTTGACAAAAGAAAATAATCATCTATACGAATCTATTGAAAAATTGAGTATATTTCCTATACTCAATGGGACTTGGATATTAAAGGAAGCTGTTCGGAGATTTAAGTTACCTTTCAGTGATGATAGTTTTAAATTAAATGCTGAACTGACAAAGACATCTATTTTTACTCGTGATAAAACGATTATTAAAGATGGTATGACACGGCGGCTGTTAGTTATTGGTCTGCTCCGAGAAACCTCGCCTGATAACTTTCAACAGCTTTGTAGCGAAGCGGCTCAAATCTGCTGGGAATATATTCACGAACTGAAATCAAAAAATAATTCTGCTGTTGCGGGTACTTGGTCTATGCAGTATTTTTTTCAAAGTCTTCAGAAACATGCTGGATTTATCAATTTTGGCCCTAATAGTCTGGCTTATCGACAAGAACTCCATAATGATTTCTTTGACAAAACTGTTGAAGAAACTCTAGGAATATTCCGCAATACAGATCGAGAGCAATTCCATGAATTTATTTACACGCTGAAATCTGAAGTAGAAAACGACTGGGAATTTCAGTTTGTTGTCAATTATTATCTACACAATGATGAATATAATGACGCACCCTATCGATATTTAATTCAGAAGCTTGATGAAGCCATTCAAAATAACTAACTAGGGAATAGATGTGTACTGATTTTTTGCAAAAATTAAATAGGAGTCTATTATGTCTGAACTAAATAAATTAGAGTTTGTTGGTCGTGCAGAACATCTAAATCGAATTATTTCTCTTGTTCAGGAATCTAATAAACTACGTGTAGTTTTAGTAGAGGGTAGAGGTGGAATTGGCAAAACTTGGTTGCTTCATGCATTAAAATTCCGTCTAAACCAAGTTCAAATTGGAACAAGTGAAATTATTGATTGCGATATCCCTGTTTTTAATGATGCAGAAGATTTATACACTCAAATCGCCAAACAATTATACGATTATACATATAAAGAATGGTTGCTGCGGTTACGACAACTGCGAGAAGATGAAAACCGCCTCAGTCAAATTGCATACGAACAAGAACGCAGACAACTTGAAAAGTTCTTGGTCGATGAAATTAATCGAAAATCCAGCCAACAGAGATTAGTATTTCTAATTGATACGGTAGAGAAATTAGGACAAGCAGATATTAGAGAGCAAGTTTGGGAGTGTATTGGCGATTTATGTCATCAACTAGAGAATGCCGTATTTATTTTAGCAGGTCGCCCTACTATTGCTCGTCAAATTCTAGAAGAATCATTCAAAGAAGAAGAATTAACTTATTTGGAATTAAATGAATTTACTCATGAAGATGTACAAACATACATTCGTTGCAAGGAGGAGCAACTTCACTTTACTCTCGGACAAGAATTGGTTAAAAAGATCATAGCTCTTTCTGGTGGTAGCCCGATCATGATTGAATTTGGAGTAGAGTATGCTTATCGGGAAGTCATACCAGATTGGTTAGAGATTGAAGATATAGAAACTATTCCCAGTAGATTAGAAAAAACTGGTGGATTTGAAGCTGAGATGGTTCGACATATTACACAGCTTCGGACATCAATGGATCGGTTAACTCTATTACTTTCACGTATCTACCCATTAGATAGCTCTGATATTGCTAATTTATTAGAACTATCTACAGAAGATGCTCAAAGATTATTTATTGATGCACAAAGCTACTTTTTTATCAAACCAGTAATCGGTGGTTCTCAAATATCATTACATGATATTGTGCGAGACTTGGTTGAAAAATACGTATGGGCAGATATTGACCCTGATTTGGAATGGAGAAAACAAGATAGTCGGATTGCTGCCAAATATTTTGAGCAAAAAGATTATGATTTAGGGCCACAAAAAAGGATATTGGAGGTTCAACGTTACTCTGATGATTCTCATGAAGTTGCTAATATCGAGTTTCTGATTGAAGAAGTTAAGCAACTACGAGAATTCAATACTACGCGATGGCTCTGGAATGCTTTATATGCCGATCCGATAATCGGCTTTGAAACTTGGCACGAAGTTACTGATAGGATACGCCGCCAATCGAAAAAATTTGGTTTTGTAAATCAATTATTGGTAATTGCCAAACAGTTTGAAACAGAGCTAAATCCCGATCAAAAATTTAAATTGATTATTTTTGAATCAAAGATTGTTCACGCTCTTAAAGATAAGAGTACAAAAGAAAATGAACTAGTAAAGCTGGAGGGAATGCTATCTGCTCAATCTTCTAATTCTTCTCATCAAGCGGATATTTACAATGTCTTGGGAATGCTAAATACCAAGTTACACCTTTATGAAGAAGCTTTAAAATATCAACAAGAGTGTTTATCCCTTGTTCAAGGTAAAAAGCTATCATACGCTATTCCTGCTGTAGCTAACCTAGTTGGTTATCTGCATCGACAACTCAACAACTTTCAGGAAGCTGAGAAATATTACAAACTAGGTTGGGAGGCTGCTATGGAAATTGATACTCCTGACAAAGGCTTAACTCAAGTTATGGCTAGCATTCAGAATAACTTGGGATTTTTGTACGGACAACAAAAAGATTATGTAAAGGCTGAACAATGTTTTAAGGCTGCTATTGATATGTGGTCGAGTGTTGAGAGTGAACGCGAAATAGCCAATGCCGAAATTGCCTCTGCTACTATTTTGGTAGATAATGGTAATTATGTTAAAGCTCAACAACTACTTGAACGAGCGTTAAGCCGTTGTGACAATGAAGAAAACGATAATCAAATATTGTGTAGGGCATACTTTCAGTTAGGCTTAAATCAGTGGTTTAGTGCTGAGGTAGTAAATGAAGCTGTTTGGGATGTGACACAGGTGCAGTGGGATCTCAATGTGCTAAGTCTTGCTCAAAATGCTTTAGAAAAAAGCATGAAACTGGCAGAAAAATATGGACTTGAAGAGGAATTACCTGGAATTTTGCACCAAATTGCCAGTGTCTATTGGCATCTGGGGTTTCAAACAGGCGATCGCACGCTACAAAACCAAGCTTTAAAACTCAACGATCGCTCTTATCAGACTAGTTTAGAGTACAATGACATGCGGTATGCCATCGATAGCCTGGTAGGTAAAGCAGAGTTTGATTATTATGCAAAAGCCTACGAGCATATTTCCGATTATGCACAAGAACTTAGCGATCGCTTCCAATCATATCAAAATATCCATACACTATACTTTGGCCGGATGTTACGGATAGAAGGTGATGTTGCATTTCAACAAGCTAACTACAACTTTGCTTTTAGTAAATATGCTCAAGGAATACCCCAAATCTTTCAACATGGAGGTTTCGGGCCGTATTCGATCAAACATGAGCTAAATCTGCTCCAAAAGAAAATTGAACGGTTGCCTATAGAACTTTCTAAAACTCTGATTCAGCAACTAAAATCTCAATGGAAAGATCATAAAGCTCTCAAGGAATGGTGCGATCAACAAATGTTCCTGACTAGAATACGTGCCACAAAACAGCCATCTTCTCATGCTTAGTAAAAAAATTGATCGACCCCAAATTTTAGTTTCTCTTAATTCTACTTATGTACCAGCTGGCCAATGCGACTGTGATGGAGGGGATTGTGCCTGTGACTTATCCCCTTTAACAGAATTAAGCTTAGATATCCGATTATCTCTGGGGATGTTGGACACAGAATTTGTGAGAGTTCCTAACTCGCAGATGATGAATTTAGATGATACTTATTCTATCTGTTATGGTACTTATCATCAAGTAGCAGTTCTGAATAAATCAGCGATATTTTTACTCGAACAATTTACAAATCCTCAGAAATTAGATGATATTACAATAGAACATGCTGACATTGACCCAATAGACTTACAGGCAGCTATTCAGGAATTATATCAAGCACGTTTAATTGCACCCAATAATTATTCATCATTTAACTTAAATGAAATACCAGAAACTTTAACAGCATGGTTGCATATCACAGATCGCTGTAACTTAAGATGTGATTACTGCTATCTTCCGCATGTAGCAAAGGATATGTCAATAGATATAGGTAAAGCAGCTATTGAATCTACATTTCGCTCTGCAACCTTAAATCATTACCGCCGCGTCAAACTGAAATATGCAGGAGGAGAGGCATTACTCTGCTCTCCTTTAATTAAGGATCTCCATTTGTACGCTCAATCCCTTAGCAAAGAAACAGATATCATATTAGATGGAGTGGTTCTCAGTAATGGAACATTGATTACGCCTGAAATTATTGAGATGCTACAAATCTTGAATCTGCGTCTAATGATTTCACTAGATGGATTATCAAATTTCCACAATATCCAACGTTCTTATGCAAGCGGAAAGGGATCATTTGAAGATGTGGAACGAGGTATTAAGATTGCCTTGCAAAATGGTATTATTCCAGATATTTCCATTACAGTTAGTGGGCGGAATGCAGAAGGATTGCCCGATCTTCTGGAATGGATATTGGAATATAATCTGCCCTTTAGTTTAAATTTCTATCGAGAAAACGAACTGTCAGCTTCTTATGAAGACTTGCAACTAGAAGAATCTCGGCTAATTGAGGGAATGTTGGCAGCATTCAAAGTTATTGAATTGAAATTACCTAATCGAAGTTTGCTAGGTTCATTGATTGATCGTGCTAATTTAGCATCTCCTCATAAACGAACTTGTGGAGTTGGGCAAAGCTATCTTGTATTTGATTACAAAGGGGAAATTGCTAAATGCCAGATGCAGCTACATAAAACTATATCTTCTTCTAAAAGTCAAGATCCTTTAACTCTGGTGCGACAAGATAAAGCAGGTATTCAGAATTTGTCAGTTGAAGAAAAAGAAGGCTGTCGGACATGTGAGTGGAAATATTGGTGTACAGGTGGTTGTTCTCTGGCAACGTTTAAAGCTACAGGTCGTTACGATATTCAATCTCCAAATTGCAATATTTACAAAGCTCTCTATCCTGAAGCTCTCCGACTAGAAGGGTTACGCTTAATCAAATATAGTTCCCCAACTAAGTCATAACTAATTATACAGACATGATATAATTTGAATTTTTCAAATTTTGGTAGATAGACAGCGAAGAGATTGTATTTAAATCTATTTCTTTCGGCTCATCTTCATCATGATTAGTATTTTTAAATAGGACTGTAAATGCACCAGCACCTAACCTATCTTGAGGAAATATCCGATAACAAGGCATCGTCGTTAAATGCGATTGATATTTGGCTAAATTACTAATTTCTATCGCTTCAAACTGGGGAAACCGTTCCAAAAACCATTCACAAACTTGCTCATTTTCTTCAGGTGAATATGTGCAAGTCATATAAGCAAGATAGCCTTGCGGTGAAACAATTTTAGCAGAATTAGCTATAATGCGCTTTTGTCGATTTGCACTCTTATTAATAGCAGTTGGGTGAAAACATCCGGGTGCTTTTTCACCTTTAGCAAGTAAAGATTGCCCAGTACACGGAGCATCTACTATTACTAGATTGCTAGAGCCAGTAAACATTTCGGCAAATATACTCGAATCTCGATTAACCACTGCGCTAGGGCTAACCTGGCAACGCTTCAAATTAGAAATTAGCATTCCCAGACGTTTGCCAATTACTTCATTACTGATGAGCAATTCAGGTTTTAAAGCTCTCCAAGCAAAGATACTTTTACCTCCTGGTGCAGCACACATATCAAAAACTAAATGCATTGACTGAGGAATAGCTAACAAAGTAGTAGCTGCAAACACCGAAGAAAAATCTAAACAATAG
>CAXUOL010000239.1:0-8730 GCA_964252435.1 uncultured Nostoc sp. | reverse complement strand
ACTTGAATATATCTAATTTAGCATTTATGCAACTTAGATGTGGAACAGCTTACCAGCTAGCTCTGTACATGAGGTCATGAGAAATAGCCGCTCCAAACGCGAGGTAGTAATTCTTGATTGTTGTTTTAGTGGTGCATTTGCCGAGGGCTGGTCTGCTAAAGAAGATGGTTTTGTAGATGTGAAGAATCAACTAGGTGGTGAAGGGCGAGCGGTTCTCACATCTTCGACCTCTACTCAATATTCTTTTGCACAGCCAGGGGCGGATATTTCAACTTACACCCGCTATATAGTTGAGGGACTTGAGACTGGTGCAGCAGACCGAGATCAAGATAGCTTCATCTCTGTTGATGAACTACATGAATACGCCAAAAGGAAGGTACAAGAAGCTGCTCCAGCAATGAAACCGGAAATATATGCCATTAGAGAAGGCTATAAAATCAAGCTTGCCAAAGCACCCATTGATGAGCCAAAGCTTCAATATGGCCAAGATGTTGAATATTGGGTGAGAGACGGTGAAATTTCTGATATTGGTCGTACTGCTTTAGATAAGCGACAAAAGAGCTTAAGACTAACACCTGACGAAGCTGCTGCTAAAGAAGCTGAGGTTTTAAAACCTTATCAAGATTACAAAGAAAATTTACAGGAATATCAAAAGGTATTCTTAAAAGAAACTAAGGGTAAATTTTCTGTTAATGAAAATACTCGTGAAGAGTTGAAACGTCTTCAGCAAACTTTAGGGCTTAGGGATGAAGATATAGCTCTAATTGAAGCTTCTCAAAAAAAAAGGTTAAATATAACTCTTAAACCTATAGGAATGTTAAGTATAGGAGTTATTATTGGGTCTGTGGCGGGGTGGTTTCTTAAGCCAGATAAAAAATATCCTCCAGTTATCCCACCTCCACCAATGGAAGTTATCAATCAATTTGTAGAAGTCCCCAATGTACCTGAAGGAATATTTAAATACGGCGGTAGTACTTCTTGGGCTTTTATTTACCCAAAGCTAGAATTAAAAATTAAAAATGCTCATCCTCGGTTTGACATAAAAATAAGAAAAGACTTAGTATTGGGTTCTGGAATAGGTATTGAGAAGTTAATAGATGGTGGACAGGATGGACTGGATTTTGCTCTATCATCGCGTGATGTTTCATCTGAAGAACAATTTAAAGCTAAAAAAAAGCTTTTTACTCTTAAAGCAATTCCAGTTTTTAAAAGCGGTTTAGCAGTAGCTGTTAACCCAAATTTGGCGATCAACACTGTGACCAAAGAACAATTAAGTAAAATCTTCAATGGTAAGATTAACAACTGGAGACAGGCTGGCGCTCTCATAGATATTCCAATTACGTTTTATGTGCGTGGTGGTAATTCAACAAGCACTAACGACTTTAGAAAAAGTTTAGAAATTATAGATTTTGGTGAAAAGATTAACTATGTTAATTCAACTAGTGAAGGACTCCAAAAAATCACTAAAGAACCCGGAGGGATCTTTGTAGGCCCGATCTCAGATATAGTACCGCAGTGTGGAGTTAAGACTTTACCTATTGTTAACACGGAAGGTAAAAGTTTCTATCCATACCAACAACAAAACTTCGTGTCACCTGCTCAATGTCGTCCTGGTAAGCGTAATCGAGTTAATATCGAAGCGATTTACAGTGGTGAATATCCATTACCTGTTATTTTCTATGTAGTAGTTAAGCAAAATGCTCAAAGAGAACAGCAAGCTGGTCAAGCCTACGCTAATTTACTTTTGACAAAACAGGGTCAAGAGATGATAAAAAACCTTCAAAAAACTGGGAACTTTGACGAAAATAACTAAGTGCTAATACTTTGCTGGGTCTTCGTACAAAAGGTCTATTATACAGTTACAATTTTTCAGTAGATAGTGCAACGGGAAATTTTCAGTTTTCACAATCAGGCGATCGCAAAGACAATCCCATCTTTCTAGTCAAAGTTCAACAAAAACCTGGCACTGATAAATATGAATTTGTGCCGATTCAACCTTAATTTTAAAGCTTTACTTAATAGCGATCGCACTTGCTGATTCTGACGTTTTAAAATAGCGATCGCACCCAGTTTTTCACTTACAGCAACATATAATTCAATAGCTTCCTTGATATTGGCAATAGCTTCTGTTTTCGTCTTCCCTTGGGTGATACTTCATGGCAATACGGTGGCGATTTGATTCCAAAGGTTCACCATCATCAAAAATTAAATCTGTAGGTGGCATGGGGGGTTCCCAGTCCACAATGGCTGCTGGATTTGTCTCAGTAGTTATGAGCGATCGCCTTTCTCAGAAAGCCTTAGATTTATATCATAATCTGCCGAGAGCTTCCTAAATTAAGATGTACAGATTACAAATGGTTATAAATTATCTTTAACCCAATTTCTAAAATTACGCATAGCTTGACTTCTACCAATGCTTAAACACTGCTGAACATATTCATTAACTAATTCAACAATTGGAATATCAGGAAAATTAGGACTAGATTCAGATTTTATATATTTACCTTCTTGTAGCAAGAAAATTTCTAACCCTTGTTGTGTATGTCGCCAAAGTTCAGGAACTTTCAAAATTTGATAATTTTCAAATCGAGTCCGAGAAGTAATATCAATTTCGATTGCTAAATCTGGTGGTGGATCTACATTTAAATCAATGCGATTTTTACCAATAATAGCAGCTTGATTTTGAATATAAAAACTGGTATCTGGTTCTACTGCTTGCAGCATTCGCTCATTTTTAAGAGTTGTAGAACCAAAAGGCTCAAAATCAATTTGAAGTTTATCTAATAAAACTCTTACTAACTCACCAATATATTCTTTATCTTTTTCGTGTTCTGGTAGTGGAACCATAATTTCTAACCAACCATAACTATAAGAAATACGTGCAGCACGCCTTTCTCCCATTTCTTCTAAAATATTTTCTAACTGCTGCCAACTAATATCTTGAAGCAACATTTGTTGACCAGGTTTTACAATAATTTGTTGCAGTTTTAATAGCATATCACCTCAGAGAGTTGATGTAGTAGTGATTGGATGTAGCAGATAGAATTTCCAAATCAACTTTCTTAAAGTATACCGTCTTTGAACATCAGTGTAGAACTTAGCCAAAAAAATCCTTTACAGAATCTTTGGCTGTTCCAATGTTGTCAGTAATTTTTAAGTTTTACTTGTTAAATGAATACCAATAGTAAACTCTGTTCCACATCTTGGGGTTGAATCAATTTCAATAGTTCCTTGATGTTTATCTACAACTATTTGATAAGCGATCGCCATTTCAATGAGTAGTAATTTTTGTTGGTTAGGACATATTGTAGAGGTTGAGTTTTAACCAGCTTTTGCCTAACTTAAGTATCATAAGCTAATGCGCCTATATATTGGAATATTTTCCGTATAGACCGTCATTAGTCATTACTCAAAAGTGTTTCTAAGGACAAAGGACAAATGACAAAAGACAACCCTCTCCTGAAGGAGACGCTGCGCGAACACTAGTTAATGTGCAATTTTATTTGCGTAACAGCTTAGTTGCTTTACTCCAAGTTAAAATTTAAAAAGCAAAAATAAAAAGCGCTGAGTAAAGTAGAATAACTCAGCACTCAGCACTTTTTATTGTTGTTGAGTAGAGATTTGAATGACAAACTCTGTGCCCTTCCCAAGTTCGGAAGTACAAGAGAGCGAACCGCCATGTGCTTCTACGACAATTTGACGAGCGATCGCTAATCCTAATCCAGTGCCTTTTCCTACAGGTTTGGTGGTGAACAAATGCTCAAATACTTTTTGTTTAACCTCCGGTGACATTCCCACTCCGTTATCAGCAATTTTAATCAAAACATCCCGAGCTGAGTCTGCTACACGAGTTTGAATGGTGATGCGATTGGGGTTGGCAAGAATCGCTTCCAAACTCCGTTCTGTATTGTATTGTTCAAGTGCATCAATGGCATTTGCTAACAAGTTCATAAACACTTGATTAAGTTGTCCAGCAAAGCATTCCACTAGGGGTAATTTGCCATAATTCTTCACTACCTCAATTGCTGGACGGTTTTCGTTAGCTTTTAAACGGTGTCTGAGAATCAGAATAGTACTGTCAATGCCTTCGTGAATATCAAAAGGAACTTTATAATCCTTATCTGCTCTAGAGAATGTTCGTAAACTGGTACTGATACTACGAATACGGTGAACACCCAATTTCATTGAGTCTAGCAATTTGGGTAAATCTTCGCGTAAATAATTCAGGTCGATGGCATCAATTTCATCTTGAATATCTGAGCCAGGATTGGGAAACTTTTCCTGATAAAGATTAATTAGTACAAACAAGTCTTTAACATAATCTTTGGCTGGTTCAATGTTACCGGCAATGAAGCCGACAGGATTGTTAATTTCATGGGCAACACCTGCTACCAAGTTACCAAGGGCAGACATTTTTTCGCCTTGCACTAATTGCAATTGCATCGTTTTGAGTTCTTGCAACGCTTGTTCTAATTGTTGTTTTTGCTGTACAAGCAATTGTTGTGCTTGCTGGCGTTCGGTGATATCTTCAGAGGTATTAAGGATACCAAAAACATTTTTTTCTCTATCTTTTAAGGGAATTTTATTTGTATTCGACCACTTTTGTTTTCCATCTACTTGCTGCACAGTTTCGATAATGTTGAGTTCCGGTTCCCCAGACTCCATGATGCGGCGATCGCGCGCTACAAAAAAATCTGATTGCTCTTTAGTCCAAGGAAGGTCGTAGTCTGTTTTACCAATAACATTTTCTGGTACTCCCAGACCCCAAATTCGAGTAAAGTTATGGTTACAGCCTAAATAAACACTATTGGAGTCTTTCCAGAAAACAGACTGGGGAATATTCTCGATAATTAACCGCAAGAATTGTTCAGTCTGTCCCAAGTTTTCTAGAGTATCTTGTGCTTGCTGATAAAGTCTGGCGTTTTCCAAAGAGATTGCAGCTTGAGTGCATAATAGATTGAGAATTTTGACGCGATCGCTAGTAAACGCTCCAGTCATCAGGTTATTTTCTAAATATAAAATCCCTAACAGTTTCCCTTGATAGAAAATTGGCGTACACAGCAAGCTTTTGGGTTGCTGAAGGTTAATGTAGGGATCGGCTATTAGCACTGGATGTAATGTTGTATCAAAGATAACGGTAGGTTGTAGGCTGCGTTTGACGGCGTAAATTAGGCTATGGGGAACGTCTGCACTATCTTCCACAAAAATGGACTGTAACACTGTTAATTGCTGGCCAACTTGAGCAGTTGCCTCAACTACCAATCTATCTTCTTTGAGCAGTAGTAACGCACACTTATCTGCTCCAGCATTTTCAATCACTACTTGCAGCAGCTTTGTAAGTAATTTATCTAGTTCAATTTCGCTCGAAAGAGTTTGAGAGGCTTTGAGAACTGTTGCCAAATCTAGCATTACTGATGTATTGCTGCTAGAGGTTACTGATTTATTAATACTTGGGTGGAAGGTAGTAATGCTGTCAATATTTGCGCTCGTCTCATTGGGTGTGAGTAGTGAACGCTTCTGTTGTAAGATAGGAGCTAGCAGTTGTGGATAACATTGTTCTAAATCATTGACTTTGGCTTTAGCACCCCAGCGAGTGTAGCAATAGTAAGCATTAATCAAATACTCTTGAGCAATACGTTCTTTGCCCCATTCTAAATAAAACTTGGCTGCAAGTTCATTGGCAAGAGCTTCTTCGTTGAGGTATTCATTTTCTTTAGCTTTCGCAATGGCGCGATCGTAATACTCAATTGCTTCTACTTTTGCCCCCAAGACTCGACATTTTTCTGCGACAACTAAAGCATGGCGGTGAGCCTGATTACTTGGTGCATGAACCGCCCAGTTCCTGAGTTTTTCTTGATGATCTGTTACCCGTTCTATAATGCCTGTTTGTTCTGTCTCATTGGCAGTTGGGTAAACCGCTAATCGAACTAGTGCATCGTAGAAAGAAACGATTGGAACGTGCATCAGTCCTTTCCCTGCACCTGAATACTGTTCCGTTAGCTTGGCGTTTTCTAATGCCTGTTCATAGCGTTGGAACAGGTAGGAAAGGAGCATTTTATTGACATAAATCTGATATAGTGCTACTACATCATTAGTTTTGAGGTGAAGCTGAATCATTTCATCCTCATTATAGTGTTCGCTATACAAGCGATCGGGTTCAGCCGTAGTCTCCAGCAGATTAAGTACAGCTTGATAGTAAATACTTTGCTTGTGGAGATAGGTATCCTGGCGCACTTGCAGTATCACCTGGCGATGAGCTTCCATTGTTTGTCTAAGAGAAGATAGTTCCTGACTGCTGAAATAAGCAGTGAAGCTATAACCAAGAAGACTTAATGCGACATATTGAATATCACCGATTTCTAATCCACTGGAATAGGCTTTTAGAAACGCTTCCAGGGTATCTTTCGCAGGTTCTTGCCAATGTCTGAGGAAATTGTTGAAGGCAAAAATGGTTTTAGCGGTTAACTCAGGGGCATGGATATGTTGCAGCAGGTTCATCCCTAGTTGTCCAAACCGATAGCCCGCGTCAATATCTCCCAACACAACCAGCAATGTCAACCCATACATCACATAGCCATGAGTCGATTCTGGTGCATTCCCATATTGCACGGATAAATCGACGTGAGCAAGGTTGATCAGAGGTAACAAGTCTGGGGCAGCTTGATAGGCAGCAGAAAGAACGGTGGATAGAATCACCATTGCCGCTTTTTTGTCTGGTGCGGTCATTTGGGGTAATTCCAGCAAAGATTCGATTGACCGATCATTGAGTAAGGTTTGGGTGTGCCTCAGTGCCTGTTTGATGTCTGCTGGGGTAGGTTGCTCTGGCAGATGCACTCCCAGATGCTTTAGCGCTTCCCGTGCTAGTCGCAAGGCTTCTAGCTGCTGATTTTGGGCGATGCAAGCTTGGATTTTAATGTTGTAGATATTTACCCGATCTAGCCAAGATTCGGCATGATTCAGCACAACCTCAGCTAACTGTTCCATCTGTTCAAAATTGGTGCAGAGGTAAGCTGATTCTGTTGCTCCTTCATACAAGATGAGCGCGAGATTGTATTGGCGATGCCAGCAATTACTCGTTAGCATCGCAATACCTGTGTTGAAATAGTCTAAAGCTGCTGCATAAGCTGTTGCACCCTTGGCTTTATGCCCAGCCGCCAAGTTTAACTGCGCGAGTTCCTCTTTCTCCTGCTCATCGCTAATCAAAGCGGTTCCTTGATTGAGGTGATTGACGATCGCAAAAATTTTCTCATCTCGTTCATTTGCAGTCGTGGCTTGTTGCAGCAAACGCCCAATATGCAGGTGAGTAACTTGCTTTTGGTTATCAGGAATTAGTGAATAGGCAGCTTGCTGAATGCGATCGTGAAGAAATTTGTAGCTGATGGTTATTTGTCCATAGTCATTCTGGCTATTTACCAATGAATGCTGTTGATAAAACTTGTAAACATCACTAGTAGGAATGATAAATCCTTCTTGGAGTGCTTTCCATAATTCATCTGCCGTTATTGCCTCAGACTGTTCATAGACGATCGCTAATGTGGCTAAATCAAAAGAGTTTCCTATACAAGCTGCTAATTTCAAAACTTCTTGAGTTTCTCTTGACAACTTTTCCAGCTGAATTGCCATAAACTCTACGACATCATCGGTAAGAGCGATCGCTCGCACCTGAGCAATATCGCATTCCCAATAACCACCGTCAAAATTAAATGTAATTAGTCGATCTTGATGTAGCGCTTTCAGAAACTGGGTGCTGAAAAAAGGATTTCCTTTGGTTTTGCTCAATACCAACTCTGTTAACGGTGCAGCTAATGCTAGTGTGCAACTCAATGTATCTGCAACCAAATGATTAACGGATGTTTGATCGAGGGGAGCTAAGGTAATTGTATTGACTGTAGCGCCTAACTTCTGAATCTCTTCTAAAGTTAGCATCAGGGGGTGTACTGGATTGACTTCGTTATCTCGATAAGCACCAATTAACAGTAGATAGCCAATGTCAACTTCGCTGATCAACAAGTGGATTAACTTTAAAGAAGCAGAATCTGCCCATTGCAGATCGTCAATAAAAATTACCAATGGATGTTCTAGTGCAGCGAAGACTTGAGTGAATTTCAAAAACAGCAAATTGAAGCGATTTTGTGCCGCACTTCCAGAGAGTTCCGGCGCAGGAGGCTGTTTACCAATAATTCTTTCTAGTTCTGGAATCACCTCAATCATCACTTGTCCGTTCTCACCCAAAGCAGAGAGAATTTTGGACTTCCACTGCTCGAATTGGGTGTCAGTTTCACTCAGCAGTTGCCCGATTAAGTCTCGAAAAGCTTGCACAAAGGCAGAGAAAGGGATATTTCGCTGGAATTGGTCAAATTTACCTTTAATGAAATAACCTCGTTGTCGCACAATTGGCTTGTGGACTTCGTTCACCACAGCAGTTTTGCCAATGCCAGAGAAGCCTGCTACCAAGATAATTTCAGTGCTTCCCTGGCTGACTCTTTCAAAGGCATCCAATAAGCTTTGAACTTCACTTTGGCGACCGTAGAGCTTTTCTGGGATGATGAAGCGATCGCAAATATCCCGCTCACCTAATTTAAAAGATTTAATCGAGCCAATTTCTTGCAATTGAGACAAACATTTTTCTAAATCAAATTTCAGCCCTAATACACTCTGATAGCGGTCTTCAGCATTCTTCGCCATCAATTTCATCACAATCTCACAAAGAACTTCGGGAATCTCATCTTC
>CAXUOL010000238.1:0-8803 GCA_964252435.1 uncultured Nostoc sp. | reverse complement strand
TATCAGGGTCACGAGGTTCGTGATGATACCAATAATCGTGGTCAATTTGTGTTAAAGGAGCAGATGCTTCTGAGTGGTTGTAAATTCCGTCAAGAATTACACGAATGCCTTTGCCATGACACTCATCAATCAATTTTTTCAATTCAGCGGTAGAACCATAACTTGATTCTGTTGCAAAGAAGTGGCGCGGATTATAACCCCAACTATAATCACCAGGATATTCTTTAAGCGGCATCAACTCAATCGCATTGATTCCCAGTTCACACAAATAATCTAACTTTTCAATGACGTGTTTGTACTTACCTCGTGCATAAGGGTCGTCCTCGCCACCAGAAAAGTCTCCGACGTGCAATTCATAAATTACTAATTCGTGGTCAGCAGGTAAAGGTTTATCATCATGTTGCCAAACATAAGTATCGGTAATCCTTTTGCCATCTTTGACCCGGATAACACCATCATCTTTTCCACTTTGTTCATCTATATCAGTTGCATAAGGATCTGTAACATCAACCCATTGCTCTGGTTCAAAAAACCATGAATTTGATTGAACACGGAATTTATATTTATAAACGCCGTCTTCTAGTTCAACACTTGTGCGGAAATAACCATCATCACCTCTTTCCATTGGAATTTCTTGCCAATCAGAAAAAGAACCAATTAATGCGGCTCCTTTGTTGTAAGGTGCAAATAAATTAAATTCAATTGGCTTTGCCATAGAAGTGTTTGTAATATCAAGGATTGATAGATATATTCTCTGATGTTCAATTGAATTTGAAAATAGCTCTAGAGAAATAATTAGATCGGGAGTGCTTCTATCTTCAGGAATAATTTATAATTTATTTATAAAAACTAATCATATTATTTTGGTTTTTTGGCTGTTTATAGTATTTAGTTGTTGACTAAAATACGGATTTACTCTATTGCAAGGACTGTCTATCAAACTAATATTTTTAAACTATTGCATATGACGTATAAAAAATATTAAATAAAACAATAGTTTTGATACTGTTTTGATACTATTTAAATACAGTATATATTTGGCAAAAATATGATTTTTTACCAAATATCTGCTGAAAAATTAATCTTTTTTGTTATTAGTTTGTTGTAGATAACTTAACAACCAATTCGCCGCTGTCGCCCTACGAGTTTGCCGAGGCCCAAATTCCCCAATTTTGTAACCTTTGAAACCCAGCTTTTCTTTGAGCATTTGTTTATTTTCAGCAGGAATGGAACGAGTCAACTTGACAGTTGCGGGGCGAGATTGAATGAAATCTGGTGGTTGTGGGTACTCATTATGCCATTCTGGTGCAACTTGGCTAACGTCCCATTGTGCAATTGAGGAGTCATAGCGATAGCCTAAATAATGCCATAGCAACTGGTTGACTATGGCATCATCAAGTTGATCGTCAAGAATTGCCCAAATTGTTTCTGTATTAAGTGGTGGCAGGTTAGACATAATCAATTCAAAATTTCAAGTGGAAAAACTTACTACTGATTAAATTACAGCAGTTTTCAGGTATTTAGACTAGGACTTAAATTAGGAGTAGGGTATTACTTGAAAAGCGCTGGAAATATACAAAAACTAGTAGGTATTAAAAAAGACCGGGATTAATTTTGCGAGTTGGAGTTAAAAACAGATTGTGTATACACAAACTAGGTAGACTGGAATCGTAAACATTAGACCAGTTTATGCAGAATTCTACAGCACTGCCAAAGATTATCCGCGCCCATGTATTCATTTCTGGCCGAGTCCAAGGAGTGGGTTATCGCTATTCCACTGTAGACACAGCTAGGCAATTAGGATTAACTGGTTGGGTGCGGAATCTCCCCAATAATCGAGTAGAGGCAGTTTTTGAAGGGGCGCGAGAGGTTGTAGATGACATGGTTCGCTGGTGTCACTCTGGGCCACCTGCTGCTGTAGTTCAAGATGTTGTGGTTGAATATGAGGAACCGGAAGGGTTACGGGGATTTGAAGTTAAGCGGGTTGAGTAAATAGTTAGTCATTAGTCACTTGTACTGAGTTTCGACTGCCCTCAACTACCGCTTGGCGTGGTCACTGAGCGTAGTCGTACCCCTCCGGGGAAGCAAGCTACGCGCAGCGTCTTGTAGAGAAGTGCAGCCTTTCCAAGAGTTGTATTGGTCATTAGTAATTAGTCATCCACAATTGAGTTCAGGAACTCTGTGAAAAATTTTGATTACAATGCAGATGTCCACTAGGCGGCGTGCTGTCTATCCACGTAAATCCAGAAGATACTCAATGAGTAATCAATTAAAAGACTACAATCCCAGCGGTGTAGGTGAAATAAATGGCAACCTCTTAGGTTTGCCCTGCGATTATGAGTCTGCAAACTTGATTGTTTTTGGTGTGCCGTGGGAAGTCACTGTTTCTTATGGTGCTGGCACTGCTAATGGCCCACAGCGAATTCTAGATGCTTCGACTCAATTAGATTTGTTTGATTTTGATCACCCTGATGGTTGGAAGCAGGGAATTTTTATGGAAGAAATTCCCCAAGATATTTTAGAGAAGAACACATACTACCGCGCTTTGGCAGCAAAAATTATCGGGCGATTAGCCCAAGGTAAACAACTTTCAGATACACCAGATTTAACATCTGTCCTCACAGAAATTAATCAGGCGAGTCAACAGGTTAATCAATGGCTGTTTGAAAATTGTCAGGCAGCAATTAATAATGGTAAGCGAGTTGCAGTCATAGGTGGAGATCACAGTTCGCCTTTAGGTTATTTCCAAGCATTAGCAGCTAAATACCCAAACTATGGTATTTTGCACATTGATGCCCACGCAGATTTACGCGATGCTTATGAGGGATTTGAGTTTTCTCATGCGTCGATTATGTTTAATGCGATGAAAATACCACAAATTTCTAAGTTAGTGCAGGTAGGTTTGCGTGATATTAGTCATGATGAAGTGCAAATGATTGAACAATCTGATAGTCGCATTATTGCTTATTACGATCCCGCTATTAAGCAAAAGCTTTACTCTGGCACAACTTGGATTAATTTATGTCGAGAAATTATCAGTCATTTACCTGAGTATGTTTATATTAGCTTTGATGTAGATGGTTTAGATCCAAAACTTTGTCCAAGTACGGGTACTCCTGTTCCGGGTGGGTTGGAATTAGAGCAAACTTTTTGTCTGTTCCGAGAATTGGTCAATAGTGGAAGAAAAATTATTGGTTTTGATATCTGCGAAGTCGGTGATGCGGAGTGGGATGGTAATGTTGGAGCGCGAGTAGTTTACAAGCTGGCAAATTTGATGGATTTATCAAACAGAATAAAGGCGTCAGTCGTCAGAATTTAGAATTAATTCTGTACGACTGGTGGATGAACAAGAAGGTTTTAAAATCCCACTAAATCATTCGCGTAACGTCTCTGAAAGAGAATATTTAGTGATTTTCAAGACGCTCGCGGACTCGCTTTAAGCGTTGGCGCAGCCTCTTGTAGAGAAGCCATGCCGTTGGCGTACCACTTCGTGGAAGCAAGCTACGCGCAGCGTGTCGCAGACGAGCCTCTCGTTCGCGTAGCGTCTCTGAAAGAGAAGAGAAGGCTTTACGCTACGCTATCAGTGGCGGGTCTGTAGCAAGATGCCGCAGGGTATCCCCCACTGATTGTTCTGACTCCTGAATTCTGAATTCTTTTTCAACCAGAATTTATATCAGGAACAAACAATCAATACATCAGCGTCTGTCTCTATATCTCTCTTAAAACACAAATACTAAACTAATTCCAAGTGCTGAAGTTCTGGAATTATATACTTTATGCGCACAATCATAAACTTCATTGATGGAATTGAAGAATAAGAGAGTGGCGGGAACCTAGCTACAGACTCACCACTCTATTACAAAGTGACGGGTTTCAATTTCCCAGATGCTGGCGATCGCGCTATTTTGAAAAATCAACTTTCAATATTTAGTAAAAAAAAATGAGTAATAGTAACTTCTATAAATTTTGGAAAAACAGGCTTGTATATTAATCAAATATTTGAAATAATAGCTAAAACAATCATTAGTCATACTGACTGAATTATTAATTATAATTATTGAGTTATTAGTTATCACTATAATTATAGCATTATCTAGCAAAAATTAGTACAGCAAGCCAAGAAAGCGAATTTGTTATCAAGTACTTTAATCTCATACAGACATTACATGGAACAAGTAATTACTTCAATGGCAGATGCTTTATTAGTAACTAGTAATTCAGGAAAAATAAAAAAAGTAAATCGTGCTGCTCAACAATTATTTGGTTTTGAGGAAAAAGAATTAATAAATCAACCAATATCATTAATTGTTGACGAGGATCAATTTTTAATTAAAGCTATTTATCAACATTCTTATTTAAAGCGTGATTCCCAGAATATAGAAGTAGTTTGTCGAACAAAAACTAGAGAAAAACTGTTGATTGCTTTTTCTTGCTCAGTAATTCCAAAAAAAACAGAAGGACTAGAAGATATTGTCTACATTGGTCGGGATATTACTGCTTGGCAACGCCGGGAACAGCGTACAAGTGCCCAGTATTCTATTACTCGCATATTATCAGAATCACAGAGCATAAAGCAGGGAATTCCACAAATTTTGCAGTCGATTTGTCAAAACTTGGGATGGGATTTAGGCGAACTTTGGACACCAAGTCAATATATTGGCACTTCAGTACAAGGAGATAGTCTCAATGCAGTACTAAGGTGTGTGGAAATTTGGTCAAGTCGATTAGTTTCTATCCGAGAGTTTAAAGCAATCACCTGGCAAACTACTTATACGCCTAGTATTGGCTTACCTGGTCGAATTTGGATCAGACGTTTGCCTTTGTGGATTAAAGATATCACAGTAGATGGAGATCAAAGGCGATCGCTACCTGCTGCGGAGGCTGGATTGCGTGCAGCTTTTGGCTTCCCCATTTTAGACGATAGTGAAATCTTAGGAGTGATGCTTTTCTTGAGCCGGGAGTTACTATCAAAAGATAAAGACCTATTGCAAATGATGGGTTCTATTGGTAGCCAAATTGCCCAATTTATCAAACGCAAACAAGCAGAAGATGCTCTTGTAGAAAGTGAAGAGCGATATCGAGATTTATTTGAAAATGCTAATGACTTGATTCAATGTGTCAATCCATCTGGTCGTTTTTTATATGTCAATCGTGCATGGCGAGAAACTTTGGGATATAGCGAAGCTGAAATTGCGAATATGAGTATTTTCGATATTATACATCCAGAGTTTAAACAAAGCTGTTTGCAAAGATTTTATCGAGTGCTATCAGGAGAAAAGTTTGGGCAAGTAACAGCTATATTCGTTACTAAAGGCGGTCAAACAATCTTTCTAGAAGGTAATATTAATTGTAAATTTGTTGAAGGTCATCCAGTTGCGATTCGTGGCATTTTTCGCAATGTAACCCAGCGAGTAGCAGCAGAAGAAGTACTTCGCCATCAGCAGAAAGAAACCGAACGTTTATTGCTGAATATTTTGCCAGTTGCAATTTCTAGAGAAGTGAAAGAACAACCAGCTAGCATTGCCGAAGACTTTGCTGATGTCACAGTTTTATTTGCAGATATCGTCGGCTTGACCGAAATTGCTGCTTCTATGAGTGCAATTCAACTGCTGAACCTACTCAACCCAATTTTCTCAGTTTTCGATCGCCTCACCGAACGATATAGTTTAGAGAGAATCAGAACCATTAACGATGCTTATGTGGTGGTTGGTGGCTTACCTACACGCCGCCAAGATCATGCTGAAGCGATCGCTATTATGGCACTAGATATGCAAACTGCGATCGCTCTATTTAATACTGAAAATAACCAAAATTTCAACATCCGTATCGGCATCCATAGCGGTTCGGTAATCAGGGGAGTAATTGATCTGAATAAGTTTACTTATGAACTCTGTAAAGACACAGTAAACACCGCTAGCTGTATGCAATCCCAAGGTATTGCTGGTAAAATCCAGGTTACAGAAATTACTTATAAGTGCTTGTGTGACGAATTTGTATTTGAAAAAGGAGGCGAAATCGAAGTTAAAGGCAAAGGGAAGATGACAACTTATTTGTTGATTGGAAAGAAAGGATGAGGGCATTGGGGATTGGGCATTGGCACAAGAGCCAGAGGGGCAGAGGGGAAAGACTTACTGCTACTTCTCCCCTGCTCCTCTGCTCCCCTGCTCCCCTGCTCCCCTGCCTATTCCCTTAATGAGTATTGGGAATCAACCGCCCACAAGGATAAGTTGCTGTTTGCTGTGAAGCACTTTCAGCAACTGCTGCTGGAATCTGATCTGATGATTGGGTTTTGGCTGCTAGATAGTCTTTTTGCAGTTTCTCAAAAATGGCTTCTCGCCTGTCATACACACGCTTCAGGGGACGAGGCTGGCATTTGTTAAGAACATACGCTGTTACAAGTGGTAGAGCGATTGTACTATCGGTATAACAAACGATTGTGTTAGGTAACTCATCCGGGTCAATCTTACCCCAACTGACAGCTTCCGATGGGGTTGCTCCAGATAAACCGCCTGTATCTGGACGTGCATCGGTAAACTGCACAAAGTAATCGTGTCCTCGTTCTTCTAATCCTAAGACTTCGTGAAGTTGCGGTTGAGTTTGTAGCAAAAAGTTTTTAGGACTACCGCCACCGAGAATTACAGCTGCACTTTTACCTCCTGATTCACGGGCATTATATGCGATCGCTGCTGTCTCATTCACGTCAATTGATGGATCTATCACCAACTGCGAACCTTCCAATGCTAAAGCCGCTACGTTCATCCCAATTGAGCTATCTCCTGGAGAAGACGTATAAATCGGTACGCCATATTCATAAGCTGTAGCTAGCAAGCAGGAATGCTGCACACCCAATTGCTTTTCTACTTCTCGGACATATTTACCGAGTAAATGGTGAAATTCAGCCGTTCCCATCCGCTTTTGAAACGCTTCTCCTTGGAGAATCTTGCGGATGAACGCATCTGTTTCTAGCAGCACATCGTAACCAAAGATAATGTCATAAATGCGGATCGTGCCTTCTTGACGCAGTTTTACATCATCCAAAAATGGATTACCAGCAAAGAGTTCAAAACCCAAACCATAGTGCATATCGTGGTAAAGATTTGCACCAGTGCTAATCATCCAGTCAATAAAGCCGTTGCGAATTAAGGGTGCAAGTGCTGAAACCCCAAATCCTGCTGGCGTCATCGCACCGGAAAGGCTAACTCCCACTGTGACACCTTCTGTTAGTACATCACGACTCAGTAGTTGGCAGATTTCCCGCAACCGCGCTGAGTTGTAAGCGGTGAAGTATTGATCGATCAAATCCACTACATTGATATCATTTGATATCGGTGTAGGGGCAATTTTTTGACCCAGCTGTTTAGACATTTTGGCACTCCCGAACAGTAAACACGCCGAATCTAATGTTATCTAGCTTTCAGCCAAAGTGATAGCAATACTTTTTACCACTAACTTGAAAAAGCAAGTGAGGAATAGGAAAAGAAACCTTTTTCAGCCCTTTTAAGATTTTCCGATGATTAGCTGTCTTGAAACCTATAAGCATTTCACAGGCATATTATAGCTTCACTAGGATTGGGTTGTATACAATCCAGAGTGGGCGTTCGCCCCTGGCGTTGGCGGAGCGATCGCTTATAATCGCTCCTGACCATTCATCGCTAGCAAGTAGCAGTGTTACTTGCTTAACTTTTAGCAGATTGCCAGAAGCTGAAAACGAGATTTTAAAAGTTTTGATAAATTTCAAAATAAAAAATCCAGTTAGTCTTGACAAAAAGTACAGGTAGTTTGGCAAATAAAATTTTTTTTATCTTTAGCTCCGTTCTTCAACTCTTGCAAAAGTACTTTTTACAAAAGTTGAAGAAAGAGTATGCTATTAACGACTGTTATTCATTAACAATCGTAAAGCCTTCATAATCAACGACTCCACTCACAGCATTTGGTAAATTAACGTTACCAAGTAAGGTGGCGGTTGCAAAGCCAGCGCCATTAGTACCTGTGGCACTACCTAAACCTAGACCTGATGCAGCAAGTTCATCTTGGTAGCCTGTGATCTCATAGACAGCGCCAGTTTCCAGCCAACCCAACAATCTTTGAGAACCGAAGTTAGTAAATGACAACCCAGAATCTGCGTTGACATTCAGAGCTTGTCCTGAAGGAGTTCTCAGAGTAATCGGCGCAGATAGCTCACCAGTGAGCAAATCGACTTTGTAAAGCTGGTTCCCATCTCCATCATTAGTCCTGAAATCGCTAGCAAGAGCGCGAGTGTTACCAGGATTAAGATTGTCGATAGCTAATCCATCGGCAAATTTTCCAGGATTGGTAGGTTGAGTTCCTTGTCTTTGTGCAGCAGTAGTAGCTGGGCCAAAGGTGTCTACAAGGCTAAGAGTTCCAGGGGTAGCTGTAGTAATTTTATAAAGAGAGCTTCCTACTGGCCCATTTGCGGGATTCGCATTCCCTGAAATGTTGTATAAAGCACTACGATTAAAGTCAGCACCTGACTCAAATCCAAAACGACGTAGGTCAGATGGTGTACGGGTTGGTGAGGTCGTGGCTGAAGCAAAAGGCTGATCTACATTATTAACGACAGTAACAGTTGGATCAATTGGTGTTGTAGAACCAGTAACGCGTGCTTCGTTAACCGCACCTACCCTTCCGGTAATGGGGTTAGTTCCCAAACCTTCTAAATCTGCGGTAGTAGCAGTAGCTGGAAGATTGACTGTACCTACTTTTGTAGGGGTAATAGAACCTCCAGGGCCAGAAGGGATCAAAAAGCGGTAAACGTCAAGTTGCTTGCCATTACTAGCGTTGC
>CAXUOL010000237.1:0-8839 GCA_964252435.1 uncultured Nostoc sp. | reverse complement strand
CTTCTCCCAAAGGGAGAGGCTAACGCCAAGGGAGAAGACCGCGCTGGCTCCCCTTGAAAAGGGGGGAACTGGAATCAAAGTCCCCCAATTTATCGGGGAATTTAGGGGGATCTAAAAGTATTTGATACATCACTCAGGACTTTTAAAACATCCTCTAAACGATATTGAATTATCGCAATAAATAATCAAAGAACAGCAAAAAATAGTGGCAAAGAAGCTCAACTCCGGTGCCACGCTTTGTTTCTAAGCTACTTATACAGTTATAATCAAGCTTTGGACAATGGGCTAACAAGTTATGTTGGATCACCCTATGCGCGATTTTTAATCAAGATTACTTGCACAATTTGTATTGCTATCTCACTCGAAACCCCTAAAGCTTGATATAAATCAATTAAGAAGTTTTTTTCTTCTTCAGGTATAATACCTTCAGCTAGGACAAAATCGGTAGCTATTGCAAAGGCTGTTTCCCGCAAATCTTGAGATAGAGAATCTTTTGCTGCATTAAACAAAGCATTAAAGTCATCACCTTGGAGAATGCCCAAAATTTTTTCAAACAGCCTGTTTATCATTTCATTGGAATAACTTTTAAAAAGTTTCATCCGAGATAGCACAGAAATGATAGAATTTGCTTGCTCAACAGAAAGATAACCGTCTGAAGCCGTTGCCATCAATATAATGACAGCAAAAGCTTCCGCTGGACTGAGTGCTGTTTGGGTTTGGCTTTCTGTACCCAACACAGCGTCGAATAGACCCATTGTAGTAGCTCCTTGGTTAGAGTCCCAATAGCGTCACAGTTACCTGTATGTTTGGTAGATTTACAGGAAAGACTGTGATGCATGAGACTTTCATCCTTTAGTGTTCCCAGGATTTATTCACGGCGAACACTTGTATCCAAAGGTTTTTGGCAGGAACTACATTGCCATTTATAAACTTAGCGTTCTCCTGTCTTTTCTATTGTCTCAATTACTGCCAAACCTATACCAGAAGCTGCCATTAACAGTACTACTGATATCAAATAGGCGTTGGTCAACATTCGTAGGGCTTCATCGAAAAAAATATAGGTGGTCATTGCTTCACCTTTTTAAATTTGTGCTGCTTGTGCTTTTTATTTCTCCACACCCCGACAGGTGAATTTCGCTGAGAAACTGCTAGCAATTGCATCTTAACAAAACTTTAGCTCTTTCAGAACCCTGCTGAAAATTTTTCTTTCTGAAGATTCTATGAAGTTTATAAAAAAGGGCATGGGGCATGGGGCATCCCTTCCCTGCGGGACGCTACGCGAACGGCTTCTCTACGAGACGCTACGCGAACGCTCAGGGCAAGTGGGCATTGGTCAATAGTTCTTCTTCCTCTGCTTCGGTGAAGTCTCAACTCGTTATTGGTTCAGGTTGATGAACTGGTATTTCAATCACAAATTTGGTGCCCTCTCCTAGTGTGGAATCACACCATATCTTGCCATGATGTTTTTCTATGACTATTTTGTAGCTGATGGATAAGCCCATACCAGTACCTTTGCCGATGGGTTTCGTGGTGAAAAAAGGATCAAAAATGCGCGATCGCACTGTTTCAGGTATCCCACAACCATTGTCAGCGATCGCAATCTGCACATGATTATCAGCCGTCATTTGAGTTGAAATCCAAATTGTACCGGGCTGTGTTTGTTGAGATTCTTCCAGCCCATCAATTCCATTGGTCAGTAAGTTCATAAATACCTGATTAATTTGTCCGGGATAGCACTCAACCAAAGGCAATTGACTATAGTGTTTAACGACTTTAATTGCCGGAAACTCTGGTTTTGCCTTGAGGCGATGTTGCAAAATCAGCAATGTATTCTCAATGCCCTCATGCAGGTCAACAGCTTTAAATTCGGATTCATCCAGGCGGGAAAAGTTACGGAGAGATAAAACAATTTGTCGAATCCGCTCGCTGCCGATTTGTATTGATTGCAGCACCTTGGGCAGGTCTTCATTAAGAAAGTCAAATTCAACATCATCCAAAGTGTCTTGGAGCGTTTGGGGCGGATTGGGGTAGTGCGCCTGATAGCAGTAAACCAATTTCAGCAAGTTTTGAGTGTAGCTATCAATATAGTTAATGTTGCCATGAATAAAATTTACAGGGTTGTTGATTTCGTGGGCAACTCCAGCAACCAATTGTCCCAGACTCGTCATTTTTTCAGTTTGAACTAGTTGCAGTTGAGTGTTGTGAAGCTGAGTTAAAGCTTGCTGAAGTTCTGTTGCTCGTTGCTCTTTTTCAATCAGTAATGTTTTCACCCGTTCGATCAGATTGTTGAATGCAGTTGCAAGGATTCCTGTTTCATCCTTGCTGATCACGGGGGCTTGCAGGTCAAAGTTAGACTCTTGGGTAACTTGCTGTGCTACCTCTGTCACAGATTGCAGTGGTTTGGCAATGCTGCTCGAAATTTGCAATCCTAGAATCAATGCCAAAATTAGACAACCTAAACTGGTGGTACCGATCAAAATCATTGTGGGTCTAACTTTGGCCATCACTTCGTCATACAGCGATGACCACTCTACAATGACGGCACCATGAATCTGATTTTGTTCACCCTTTAGCGGAATGACAATGAGTTTAATTCCTTGGGGATAATCAACACTTTTTTCCAAAAAAGTTCTGGTTTTGCCATCCTGTATGGTTTGCTGGATTTCGTTGTCTTGGTCATGCTCAAAAATAGTGCCGACATTTTCAGGAACGGCATCCGCCAAAATCAGTTTCTGCTGATTGACTACCACAATGTCGCGCTTTTGTAAATCATGCAGCAAATTGGTGTAATGTTGCAGTTCGTCTGAACGTTCAAGAGAAATAGATTTATTCTCGTAATAATTGTGGGCAATGGAAGTGGCAAGCGCTTGGGCAACGTGTTCAGCTTCCGCGATTGCCAGAGTTTCACCAATTTTCTGGCTTTGGGCGATCGCAACCGTACCAACTACACTTGTTAATAAGGAAACACCAACAAAGCTTGCAACCAGTTTGTGAGAAATTTTCATAACTGTATGTCAGCTATAATCGCGTCAGTATTCAGTGTTCCCAAATCTTTGCAGAGAGTTGAGGTTATTACCCTTGGTAAGTGCGATCATCGGTATCTATAGCGGTTCTCGAATGGAAGCAATACACTTTGACCTCACTTCCGTTCCTCTCTCCTAATACCAATTCTGTATAAAGATGCGCCAAATTATATAAGGAATGAACCGCAAAGGGCGCAAAGTCCACAAAGGAAGAAAGAAAGTTTGGCGCAGCCTCACAAAGAAATGGTATAAAAGGCTACGGTGTTCACAGAAGTCAAATTACCCCCCTTAATCCCCCCTTGGAAATGGGGGAAACAGGAAATTTAGTTCCCGGGTTAGGGTGGGGTAAAACCTTGGTTAATCAGCTATTTCAAACTTGTGTGTACACCGTAGCCTAAAAGGAGAGAGGCTTTGAATTTTACTCACCAACGCGCTTTAGGGAAGGGGCTGAGGGTTAGGTCTGTATTGCACTCAACCCAGAAGCGCTATATATCAGGTATTTCGTAAAATGGGATCAACAAGACAAGCTTAAAGTAAACAGCGTTCAATCGTCGCTAAAACTGATTGAGAAAGAGTATCAAAGTCGTAACCACCTTCTAAGCCAAACAGAATTTTACGAGTTATCCCTAGACAATAATCAGTAAATAAAGCGTAGTCTTCTGGCTGCAAATTAATACTTGCCAAAGGATCTTCCGCATTGGCATCGTAACCAGCACTCACAATCAGCAAATCTGCTTGAAAATTAACTAAAAACGGTACGACTTGTTTTTCAAATAGTGGCTGATATATTGCAATATCACTACCAGGGGGTACTGGTAAATTTAATACATTATTATGAAAGCCGCGTTCCGTGGATCTTCCAGTACCGGGATAGCATGGATACTGATGTAGGGAACAGTAGGCGATGCGTGCTTCAGTTTCAACGATCGCCTGAGTACCATTACCGTGATGCACATCCCAATCGAGGATGGCGACGCGGTTAATTCCAGGTTGTTCTAGAGCAAATAAAGCGGCGATCGCGGCATTAGAAAATAGACAAAAGCCCATCCCTGCATCACTTTCAGCGTGATGTCCTGGGGGACGCGCTAGTACAAAAGCAGGATTAGCTGACCCTAACACAACCTCAACTCCATCTAACCATGCGCTGACTGCCAACAATGCCACATCATAACTGCGCGGGGAAACTGGCGTATCTCCATCCAAAGGGCCACCGCCACTAGAGGCGATTTGCCACAGTTTTTTGATGTAGGCTGGGCTATGTGCTCTCACCAACGAAGACATCAGTGATGGCTGTTCTGATGCTGGTGTAGGCAAGTGCCAGCTAATTTGATCTGCGAATGTAGCTGCTTTTAGGGCATTTGCGATCGCACTTAAACGTTCTGGTTTTTCGGGATGGTATTTTCCAGTCTTGTGATCTAAAAATTCGTCGGAATAAATGACTGGTAGCATAGGACGAAAAAGGTCGGCAGCAGGACACATGAATGTTATTGTATCCTCACTGGTACAAACAGTTTTCCCTTGTACTAGCTCGTTGGTCGTTTACTTTCGAGGATTTCTGTTGCTTTCTGTCCAGTAAGTGGGCGGTAGAATAAAAAGCCTTGTACCTCCTCGCAGTTGATAGATTTCAAGAATTCCAATTCCTCTTCCTTCTCTACCCCTTCGGCTGTTAACTTTAATCCCAAGCTGTGTCCCAAGGTAACTATGGCTTGGATAATATGAGCTACTTTCGCATCCTGCGTCAAATATTGAATGAAAGATTTATCTATTTTCAGATTGTGGAGTGGCAAAAGCTGTAGGCGCGAAAGTGAGGAATGACCTGTACCAAAGTCATCAATGGAGATGTAAACACCCATCTGCTGTAGCTCCTCTAACACCCTTGTGGTAAAACTCAAGTCCTCAATCGCTGTGGTTTCCATAATTTCTAATTCTAAAAAGCGCGGCTCCAGACCTGTTTGTTCTAAAACCTTGGCTATAGTCTCTACCAATTTGGGTTGGCGGAACTGCTTCAAAGAAAGATTGACAGCGATCATAATCGGTGGCAATCCAGCATCTTGCCATGCTTTATTTTGGCTACAGGCGGTCTGTAGAGTCCATTCGCCGATGGGGACAATTAATCCACTTTCTTCGACTAGGGGAATGAACACACTGGGGGCGACCAATCCCATCTCTGGGTGCTGCCAACGCAACAGAGCCTCCATACTAGTAATTTCCCCTGTGACAATGTTTACACGAGGCTGATAGTACAGCGTAAATTCATTGCGTTCTAAGGCATAGCGCAAGCTCTTTTCTAAAGTCAGGAGTTCAGGATTTTTAGCACTCAGGGAAACACTGTAAAATTGGTAGTTATTCCGCCCTTTGTCCTTGGCGTAGTACAAAGCGGCATCTGCGTGCTGGATTAGTGTTTCGGCGTCAGGGCTGTTGTTATCAAGTAAGGCAATACCGAGGCTGGCAGTTACATAAAGTTCATGCCCTTGGAGATGAAAAGCATCCTCAAAGGCTTGTAAAATTCTCTGCGCCACCAAAGTTACCTCTTCAATATCATTGACTCGTGGGAGTAAAATCGTAAATTCATCGCCTCCCCAACGGGCTACAGTATCTCCGCCTCTGAGTGAGTCTTTTAATCTTTGAGAGACGCTTTGTAACAATTGGTCTCCCAGAGTGTGCCCCAGAGTATCATTAATCACCTTGAAGCTATCCAGATCGAGGAAGATTACAGCTAAACTTTCGTCATTTCGAGTGGCGTTGGGCAGAGTTTTACTGAGCAGCTCATTAAATAGTAGACGATTGGGCAACCCTGTCAGCAAGTCATGGAGGGCTTGATAGCGAATCTTTTCTTCTACTTGCTGACGCTGCCGCGCACCAATGATACTGGCGGCCATCGTCAAAAGAGTAGATTCTTCGTGCTTTGACCAATGACGCTCAAAGGTGCAGTCTGCCAAGCCAAGATACCCCCAAAAATCATTATCCAAGCGAAGAGGCACTAAGAGAAGGGATTGAATGCCATCTCGAATCAGGAATTCTTGTTCGGCGACAGGAAATTTTTGGGTAATTCCGCTAATCGACTGGCCGCTAGAGAGAACTGTGTACCAACGGGCTAATCCAGGAGCTTGATAAGGCTGATTCTGCCAATGATGGTGGGTAGATTCAATCCGAGATTGTGTCCATTCAAACCTTAGGCTGACTGCTATGTCCTCTGTAACAGGATGGGGATGGTTCTCAAAGAGATAGGCACGATCTGCCTTCGCAGCTTCGCCCAGTACAGCCAGAGCTCGATCAATACCAGTTTCGTAATTCATTTCTCCTAGCAAATAATTGGCAGCTTCTGCAACTGCTTGTAACAAGCGATCGCGCTGGCGCAATTCGGCTGTAGCTCGCTTTTGCTCGGTAATATCTCTAATAATAAAAGTTCTAATTAAATCACTTTCAGGAAGATAGAGAACGGATTGTTCAAAAACTTCTGTGCCTACTTCCACCTCGCGCACAAAAGAATTGTTTTCTAGATTGTTAACTCCAATCAAGAGTCCCGTTAAGATTGGGTGTTCTGTCCCAACTTCCCTAAGATTGGGAAACTTGATAGCTGCGGCTGGATTGAGATAAGTAATTCTTCCCTCGAAATCCATCTCAATAATTGGATTGGGAATGAGTTCGGGGAAGGATGCTAGGCGAGCTAGAGCCGACTCACTAGCTGCTTCAAAGCTGGGATCGATAGCTAAGGTTTGAAAAGGATTGGCAGGACTGGCTTGCTCTGATAAGAAACCAGATAAGTCTTCAACATTAAAAGATTCAGAAAATGCTTGTTCTGAAATATTGGAAATAGCATAATATTTAGCCTGAGCTTTATTACTGCCAAAAGCAATGATATCTCCATGCCTAAGATTATGAGAAAAGCATTTATTACCATTCACAAATAAGCCATTAGTACTTCCTTTTCCCTTATAGTTGCCATCAATAATCTGGAAGCCGTATTGGTCAGTTTCTGGAACAGTTACTCGCAATAAAATTGCATGTTGCATTGATACTGACCGGGAAGCCAAGACAATAGTGTTTGCAGGATGCCGCCCCAGAGAATAAGTAGTCTCTCGTAAGGGGACAGTTCGCCTTCCTTCCAGGTCTTGGATGACCAACAGATGGCGTATTTTCTCCCGCTCATTTTCTCGCATGGCTGTTCCTCAATTTCTCATATAATTAATATTTATGTCTTAGTCTAAAAAAGACTGCTCCTATAAGTCCAGAATTTCAGGCTGCACTTATGGTAAAATTTGCTTAATCAAAGTTCTCACCATCTGCGTAGGCGTAGCCCGCCGCAGGCATCGCAAAATTGGTATAAGGGTGTAGACCAGCCTTTATCTTCATGATTAACCGCAAGCACTCTTGTTTTTATCGAATGAATTGGCTAATTGTTCAATCAGTTTTTTAATAGAAATTCTAGTTGTTTTCTCTACTCATACATAAGTTATAAACTTTGTTCCTTTGTCTATATCATCTAACCTTGTCTTTCTTAGGATACCCAGATTAAGAATTCAAAATTAAAATTTCAAAATTGTACCCTATTTTGAGATTAGGGCTGAGTACGGTAGGGCATACCGGAATTTACGCTACAGGAGATTTGCCCATCAAAGGGCGATTGGTGCAAGCCTGTTGTCTAATGGCGAGTCTATGAATGTAGAATCCCCGTCGCGATGATTCGCGGGGAGTGTCAAGTCCTATATATAGAGTATTAGTCCAACAACTTAGGGATATAAGATAGAGAAGTATGTTTAACTTTTTCTTCCCCTGATAATGGAGTTGAAAAAGTGAGCATTAGTTAAGCATGGTAGATGAGTACGAATTCATACCTATTGTTTACGAGCAAATGCTGAAAGTAAATGTTTTGAGCATTGGATGAGCATTTTAGAGAGTGAAGGCTGAAGTGTTGATATGATGTCGGTTTATCGTAATCTGCAAGAAACTCACTTAAATCGTGCCCGCGCCAGTCTCAGACAAGCGCTTTCTTGGTATGGATATCTTCGCAAGTCAGGACAGCTTTTATCTAACCTAGAATTGGAAGTTTTGAGAGCCACACTCAACAAGCTAGATTCAAACGTCATTAGAATAGCCGTCTTTGGTTTGGTGAGTCGGGGAAAGTCAGCAGTTTTAAATGCCTTAGTGGGAGACAAAATTCTCCAAACTGGGCCCCTAAATGGTGTTACCCAATGGCCGCGTTCCGTGCGGTGGCAGCCCGGTGGTAAGGTACTAGTAGAGTTAATTGATACCCCAGGATTAGATGAAATTGCGGGTGAGTCACGGGCGGATATGGCACGAGAAGTAGTACATCAAGCGGATTTGATTTTGTTTGTCGTGTCTGGTGATATCACACGTACTGAGTATCAGGCACTGTTGGAATTGCGACAATCACAAAAACCCCTGATTTTAGTCTTTAACAAGATAGATTTATACCCAGATACCGATCGCGGAGTGATTTACCAAAATTTGCAACAACTGGGTGCTGGGAATCCCCAAGCAAAGCCTCTACTCCCGGATGAAATTGTGATGGTAGCGGCGGAACCAGCAGCAATGGAAGTGCGGGTTGAGTGGCCTGATGGGCGTGTCAGTTATGAATGGGAAACCCCACCACCGCAAGTAGACGAACTCAAAGAGACAATTCTAAATATTCTCAATCGGGAAGGGCGATCGCTTCTGGCTTTAAATGCACTGATCCAAGCACGGGATGCAGAAATTGCGATCGCTCAAAAAACTATCGATTTACGCGAAAAGGAAGCCGAAGAAATCATTTGGCAATTTACCAAATACAAAGCTTTGGCAGTAATGCTCAATCC
>CAXUOL010000236.1:0-8868 GCA_964252435.1 uncultured Nostoc sp. | reverse complement strand
GGGTTAGGGTGGGGTAAAGTATCTGAACACCGCAACATTTATCTTTAATTTAAAATGGATTATTTTTCAACAGGAAAGATAGCTTATCCCAAACTAACTCTTTATGCCTTTCATCTGAAGCATAGCCTGTCACAAAAACCTAAAATCCCTGTAGAAAATGCCAACGATTTATGGTTAAAATGCCAGCAGCTTGGTAAACAACTTGGTATTCCTAAACTAGAAACTTTACCTGAACTGATTGAAAAAGCAAATAATAAAAAAACTAGCATCACGGGAGAAATACTTCCCGAACGTTTCTTAAAATTTACCGCCATCCAACATCAACAAAATCTACACTTAAGCGGTGAAGCTAATCCCTTAGAAATTCACGATACTTACGCCCTTGATTTAACTCTACGTTATCCTTATCCAGAAGTAAAACTTGCAGATTTAAGAGGGCTAAATCCAGATGATTGCTTACTTTCTAAAAATATCAAAGCTTCTCTAGGACAAACCCTAGTATTTTTTGCTCAACCTGTAGGAAAAATAGATAACGAACAAGCATTCGCTGATGCTTGTGTCAAAGCATTAATATCAGAAGAAACTTCGCAAAAACTAAATATTTATTGTCAGCATCAAGGACAATTATTAGGTAGCCCGATATTTGAATATAACAATGATGCTGACTCTCCTGAAGCACAGTGTCATGTATTAATTTGGTTAAGTACCCATGACATTACTACAGAATTAGAAAACAAGGGAGAATATTATTATCCTTTAATTGACCTTCTGCTTTGTCGCAGTAAAATTATTTATGCTCGTTCTGAAGCTATATGGTGTTATGAACAAGCTAGATCAGCTTATTCTGCTCTGGAAAAGTATAAGCAAGCATTTAAAGAGCAAAAAAATAACTCTATAGATTCAAAATTTGATAATTTCAATCAATGGCTTCAGGAAATACCAGAAATTTCTTTTAATTATGTTGATTATTTAAGAGATTTAGAACTGCACAAAACTGCAATTCAAACTAATAGTAAAAACTATCGTTTATATCTTGACAAACTAAATAAAATAGGCATTGACTCAGATAATTTAGAATTTTTGTCCAACTTCCTAGAACTAGCTGAAGATACCTTTGTCGAACAAATTAACACAAACTTAGCTTATCTTACCCCCGGTCAAAACTTCTTTGACCAGATGATTGGGACAATTCGCGGCATAGTAGAAATAGAACAAGCCAAACGCGATCGCTCTTTAGAACGCACCATCCAAGTACTAGGTGTAGCCTTTGGTGGCGGTGCAATAGTTTCTGGTGTCGTCACTGGACACATAGATAAACCCTTTGCACCACAGATAAATTTCAAGTACCCAGTTCACCCCTTAGTGTCATCTTTACTTTGGAGTGTTTTAGCTACCGTTATCTTTGGTATAGTGGCGTGGTGGGTTACTCAACCGAAACCAAAGAGAAATAAATAGAAGTAGGCATTAGAGCAAGTTATCCTACTCACGCCACATCAATAGTAGGAATAATCTTGCAGTGCGATGTCTACGACGGGCTACGCCTACGCGCATTTTCAACAACCAGAAAAATTCACGCTATTTTGGGTTGATATACGATCGCTCCCTCAAATCAAGCCCTAAGTATCACTCAAACTCATTTTCGCAGAAAGCTTTTAACAAATCGATACAATTAGCGATCGCTCCTAAATGAGCAATTTCATATCCATGTGTATTTTGGGTGGGAAATGCTAAACAAGCAGCACGTCCAACATGCCCAAATTTCATCGCAATCGAGGCATCGCTACCAAACTGGCTCAGTATCGTTAGCTGCATTGGTATATCAAGTTGCTTGGCAGATTGGCGCAGTTGTCCATTTAGCCCCTCATCATATATCCCATAAGCATCTTGAGATAAAAGTACAGGACTTTCCCCATCTTTAACAGGATATTCTTCAGATAATGGACAAATTTCTAAAGCAATTAAAGCATCCAAACGCTGATTTTGGGTGAAAAATAGCGCCCCAATTGCCCCCACTTCTTCTTTTGCTGACGCTACTAAATAAACATCAATTACTGGCTGTTTCAGATTTTCAGCCAAAGCTAGCAAGATTGCAACAGAGGCTTTGTTATCTAAGGTGTAACCAGCAATATGATCCTTTAGCCGAATTGGACGCTTGCGATGTTTGCCGATTACCATTCTAGTTCCAGGTCGAATGCCAGCTGCTTCTAATTCGGCAGATGTAAGCTTCGTTTCAATCCAGGCATTTTCCCACTTCACAGTAGTATCTTCCTGCTGCACTTTTTGGGGCGATTCATGGGAAACGTGGCGGGAACCAAAGCTGAGAATACCGTTAATGGTTTCGTAATCTCCGAGTAAATCGACAACGCCTTCGCCGTAAACCCACGGGAAAGAACCGCCAAGCTTGCGGACTTCCACACGACCTTCATCACCGATATTCTTGACAATTGCGCCAATTTCGTCTTTGTGTGCGGTGATGGCAATCGCTCGGTCTGGATTTTTCCCTGGAATTTTCGCAATAATATTATCGGCGCGATCGCACCAGACTTCCACACCCAGCGCCGCAAATCGTTGCATCAACAACTGGTTAATCTCAGCTTCTGCACCACTCGGAGAATGGTGCATGATTAATTCTTCAATAATTTCAAATAAGCGATCGTAATCCCACATCAATTAGTTTAGTTTTCAACTGTTATATGAGACAATTGTGCATCAACAACCCGACCTGCTGACCTTTTTTGTTGACGCTTCAGCACTCCTACCGCACCAAAAGCACCAAGGGCTAAAATCCCCAAGTTGATCGCAGGTTCAGGAACAGACTTAGCCTCAATCGCCGCTAATGCAGTGTCTGCTATCACCTTATGAGCAGCAGTTGTTGGGTGGAAATCGTCCCAGAACAGAAACTTGTTATTACCTGGATTACATATATCTAGCCTAGATAAACAAGACTCGGTTACATTCGTAAAACCTAATGCACTTGTCTGATTAAATAAAGAATAAGTATCAACAGAGATAATGTTAAGATTTGGGTTTTGACTCAAAGCGTTCACAGTTTGTGCTAAACCCAAGTTAAACTCACTAGTCGATTTACTAAGAGTTGTAGGGTTGCGATCGTCAATTGTAGCTGCTGGGATCTTTCCCAAATCTGACAAGTTAAACACCAAAATATTTTTCGCGCCGACTCCTACCAGAGTATTCAACGCCAAGGATATATTACTGATTGGCGTGGTAGAGTCTTCGGGGTTAAGAAAAAGGAAATCATTCCCACCTCCCCACAATGTATAAAGTGCATTTGGGTCAGCAGTTTGATTATTTGCTTGCAGAGTTCCAGCAAAACCAAGGACTTGTTTGAGTACTCCCGGTAAATTTGGATTAGGAACGACAGCGTTACCTGAACCAGAGCTAGCACCACCGAAAGCAAAGTTTATCCCTTGAGTAGCAGGTGTGGCAGGAAGAGTAGTGAATAAAGTAGGCTTTAATCCTAGCTGCTCTCCGAGATAATCTACCCAGAGCGGCCCATCAGAAAAACGTCCTTCAAAGTAAGGTGGGCTTTGAGGGAATGTTTTCCCAGTAGCATTGTATATATTGCCTGTATCGGAAAGACTATCGCCAAATACATAAAGCTGATCAAAACTCACAGCCGATGCTTTGGTCGGCAACATGAAAGAGAATAGAACAAATCCTGCTGCTACAGCTTGTTTTTTCATATTTATTTTACCTGTGGTCTTTTTTAGTCTGTTTAAAAGTAATCAAGGGGCGATATGACAAGTTGTCTTTTCTTTAGTTACTTCAAAACCAGGCATATTTAATGAGTTAATTTGCGTTATTGTACTTAACTATGCCTTACTATGCCTTAAAAATTCATCAAACACAGGTAAAAACGCTGTAAATACTTAGATTTACATTTTCTTGATAAAAAATAGGTGGATTACAAAGAAATAGCAAAGTTTCCATACTAGAGATGGAATTGCCCACTTTTATGCTGGCTGGCAATGAACTAACTGCAACAGAATGGCGTAACCCTTCGTAGAAATCGCTTTAACAAATTCTGGGGGTTTAAGTAAAGAGCTTCTAAGAAGTGGTAAGTTTTGTGGCGGGGTCTAAGATTGCAAAATCCAGATCGGATAGCGCAGCGTAAAGCCTTCTCTACGAGAGGCTGCGCCAACGGCATGGCTTCGCTTAGAGCAAGTCCGCGAACGTCGGAAACCTCCGCTCCGGTTTTGCGCTAAATCCCCGTTGCAAAACTTAATTACGAATTACGAACTTGTGCCGAGCGAAGTCGAGGTATTACGAATTATTCTTAACTTCGCTTTAATTTCAAAGCCTCAGTAGCCGATACACCCTCACCCTGACTGCCAAAGTACCACAAAGCTGTAGCAGCCTCAGCACGAGTTACTGGTTTTTTGGGTTGAAACAGAGTCGTATAGCCAAACACCCGACGAATATTCGATTGTTCGCCATTCTGGTAATCAGCCAGCACTGCTCTTAAAGCCTTGGAGTCAATTCTCGCTGCATCTTGAAAACCCCAGGTTTGTTTGACCGCATCTAAGTTAGCAGAGGGTAAAGCTTGGCGAGTATCTAAGGGTAATTTCCACAGCAGCAACTGTTCCCGCGTTAGAGGTGCATCAGGACGAAATAAAACTACTGTAGAATCTCCAGACAAAGGACTGGGAATTAACCCAGCTTCAGCTAATCCCTGAATTGCTGGGAAATCAGGGTCTTTTGCTGACACATCACTAAAAGCTGGTTGAGTACTTTCTGATGCCAAGCGAATCTGTTTAGCTGGATTGTTGGTATACACAGCATTGTTAGCAGCAATTAGCCAACGGGCATATTCCCGATGTGTAACGATTTTACCGGGTTCAAACTGGTTAGTTGTGTTAGTAGAGTTGCTCTTAGTTGTCTTTGCTTCTATAGATAAAACACCTAATGCAGTTAAGTCTTGGATGTGTTGCCGCCATTCTTGCGGTGCCTTATTCAGATCGTTGAATGCCTGAGATTCGGGTGTGGTTGTAGGAGTTGTTTGGTTATTAGCCGTACTTGGTGGCTGTGCTGTCAAGTTTGCAGGTGATATCGGGCCAATGAACTGTGGATCTCCTGGTTGAGGAGCAGCGTTAGTAGTTTCGTTAGGACTTGTAGTTGAGGTAGGTTGTGCTGTTGCGGTACTATTCGGTACGTAATCAATCAATAATTCAGTGGCTGTTTGGGGTTGATTAGGTATGGCATTAGTAACTGATTTGGGCTGAATGGAAACCTTCAACAGCAAATCGTTACGGCGTGCCTCAAAAGCTCCTCCTGTATCATCTGTCGGCTGTTGTAAAATCTGCCAGTTATTTGTTTGAAACTGGCTGCGATAAAAACTAGCAATAAAATTACTGGGGTCAGAACTTAACCAACGAGTTGAGATTTTGTTTTCTGAGCCGCTAGCAGGTGTAACTTCCTGTAGTTTGGCATTGGAATATAAAGGGATATCTTTAGGAAAATCAGCGGGTAACTGAACTGTTGATTTGTTTTGCTGTGCTTGCGGTTCGTTACTCTGAGATTCTCCAAAGACAACTGGATTGCTTTGCAGTTTCGGATCTGCCGCCAAAGATTCCTCAAGGTTTTTGGCGACTGGACTATTAGCACAGGCTGTTAACGAAGTGAGTAGAACAGCCCAAATTAGAAATATAGCTGGACGTTTACAGGAAAGCACAGGAAATCACAAATTGAGTTTCAATTCCTACCCTAGCGCAGACTGTCCATTAAATGGGAATAGGGCATGGGGCATGGGGCATGGTTATTTTCCTTGTCCCCTCCTGACTCTTTATATCACCAAAAGACACTACCGACTCACTACGTCTTCTTCGTAAATGTCTATGTTGGTAATAATATCTCCAAAAATGAGTAAACGGTAGCAAAAGCTACCGTATTGTCTTCGTTTTACAGCCATTAGGTTTTGATAATTCCTATGCTTATTTATAGAGTTCCCTAAAATTCTGGAAAACTAACATTTTTGGAAAAAAATATAAATAAACCTGAAATCTTTACTAGATAAGAGTTTTATGAGTTGGGAGTTCGTAGTAAAGATTTAGATGAGGGCTAGAGCCACTGACTACAAACCGATCGATACTAGATTGTGAACCAATTTTTCAGAAAGTTATTTAAACATCCAAGTTGTAGAGCAGATAACTGGTCAAAAAACAGTTTAGCTAGCAAAAGCTTGAATCTACTTCCAGATGCACTTGTTGTAATGCGATGCCTACGGCGGGCAAAGCCTACGCCAAGCAACTGAAGTGATAGACTAGGAATAAAGCTCCCCTTAGCCTCACCCAAAGAGGGGAATAGATCGAGTTTACTAACACTGGCTGACAATGGATTCTGAAAATTATTCATCTGATGATGATAAGGTGAGTCAGGCGATATCTGGAAAATGCCAGTGTTAAACAATTCCAGGAACTTAGCGTAAGTTCGTTATTCTTGGCTACTGGGGTAAATAGGTAAAGCAGTCAAGTGTCGCAGCAGTTTCCCTAGTATCTCTAAATTGATTTTCTGGAGAAAGTGCTACTTGTGCTGTAGTCGAGAGTTTATTAACAGCCTCGAAAGCAGTGAGTGCTTCCTCTAAAAGTGCGTAGTGGCGTGACAAGGCTAAAATGTTGCAAAAAAAATGTAGGTTGGGTGGAGGCTTTGCGTAACCCAACATCCTGATATATGTTGGGTTGCGCTCCGCTCCACCCAACCTACGTCTACGTTTAATGCACTATTTTAAGCTTGCCACGCCAGTAGTTTACCGCCGTAGGCATCGCTTCTATGTTATCCAAAACTTTCCCTCAATCAACTCATCCCCTGTTATTCTTGGATAGGGCTGTGGTTCTTTTAGGAAAGCTGGAAGGTGCGCTTCGCAAGTTATAGAAGTAGTACAAAGTAGGCTTTGGCTGTTTATCCCAATCCTAGTTAATGATTGGCTAGAAGCGAAAAAGACACTTCATCAAACGCACTGGCGGTTGAAAAAGAGGCAAGGGAGCAGGGAGCAGGGGAGATAGTTCAGATGGGGATTCGACCCCAACTGAATGAGAACCACTTAACTCTTATTGGGGAACTCAGACCTATGTTCCCCCCTTCATTTCCACCGCAGGAGTCAGGGGTCATTTCCCCCCGCTCCCTGCCTCCTTCCCCCTGCCTCTTCGTTGGAAAAACCCTCTACAAACTTGGTCTGAACAGTTAACAGCTTCCTGATAGATTAGATACAATGAACATCTGTGTTTTCTTGGGCAATCGCTTGCTCAAAGCGAGTACTCAAATTAACATGGCGCTGCACTAGCCGATTTGACATAGTATTAAACCTTTCACCTGCTGGCTCTGGGAAAATTTTTGATTCAGGGTAAATTAAGACTTATATTCAAGGGGCTTGGGTGTTTCTTGGAGATAAAGTTAACCAAAAGGGAGCAAAAGGCTGAAAAAGATATGTCTGATGTCAAAAACGCAGATCGGATAGAAGTATGAAAATCTAAAATAGATATTAAGAAGAAAAAACAACGACCATCGACAACCGTCAGTCCTTTTTACTTTCTGTAAAGCGTCATCGGGTTGTTACCAGTGCTGAAACACGATTACATGCAAGTTTCCCAGGATCAGCCTCTTTATTCTGAAGCTCCCCTCCAGCTGTTACTGTTTGTCGATGGACGCCCCAAGTCCCGTCAACAGGTGCAGCGAATACGTGCTTACTTAAAAGAATTGCAGGCTGAGTATAGTTTTGAACTTCAAACTATTGATGTTGGTCAACAACCTTACTTAGCAGAACACTTTAAATTGGTAGCAACGCCAGCTTTAATTAAAATTCACCCGGAACCACGACAGGTTTTAGCTGGGAGTAATATCATAGCGCAATTGAAAAACTGGTGGCCTCGCTGGCAAACCGCTGTAGACGCCTATTTGAAATTACAGGAAGACTTACAAGAACGGATAGATGATAGTGCTAGGGTGACATCACCCAAATCCACTATCCGTTCAGTTGCTGTTTCTGCCGAACTCATCCGACTTTCAGACGAAATTTTTCGCTTAAAGCAGGAAAAAGATAACCTCCAAGAGCAGCTACAGTTTAAAGATCGGGTGATTGCGATGCTGGCACACGATCTCCGCAATCCGCTAACTGCTGCCGCGATCGCCATCGAAACTCTCCAATCTAACTACAATTTAGAAACAGGCCAATTTCAGCGCCTCAAACCATCCTTAACGGCGCATCTATTAAAACAAGCCCGTAATCAAACTAAGATCATTGATCGGATGATTGCCGACCTTTTGCAGGTAGGTCGTGGCAAAGATACAGAATTTCCTATCTTACCACAAAAGGTACAGCTAGGTAAACTGTGCTTAGATGTACTAGAAGAATTGTGCGATCGCTACACCGCCAAATCCCAAAAGGTCGAAACAGATATTCCCAATGACTTACCTTATGTGTATGCTGACCCAGAACGCATCCGCCAAGTGCTAGTAAATCTGTTGGATAATGCCATCAAATACACTCCAGAAGGTGGCAAGATTAGCATTGCCGGATTGCACCGCACTACCCAAAAAGTTCAGTTTAGTATTGGCGATACTGGGCCTGGTATTCCTGTAGAGAATCGCGATCGCATCTTTGAAAACCACTTTCGCCTGCAACGGGATGAAGGTACAGAAGGTTACGGCATTGGTCTTTGTCTATGCCAACGCATCGTTCTGGCACATTATGGCCAAATTTGGGTGGATTCTGCCCCCAATAACGGAGCATGGTTTCACTTCACTTTGCCAGTTTATCCTTCTTAGGTATTGGGCATGGGGCAAAACAGTGCTGAGTGCTGAGTTAGGAGTTAGGAGTTAGGAGTTAGGAGTTAGGAGTTAGGAGTTAGGAGTTAG
>CAXUOL010000235.1:0-8869 GCA_964252435.1 uncultured Nostoc sp. | reverse complement strand
CTTCCAGATTTGTCATCCCTTCTGGATATCCTATTTTGAGTTGCTTGAGCCGCCGTGCTTGCTCTGCTAAGGGCGTATTGCGAGAGCGATCGGAACGGTTAGAAAACCAGCGATCTAAAACTACACAGAAAATTATCCCTCCCATAAACAGTCCCACGGTTTCCAGTAACTGAATTATGGAGCTTTTGGGTAGTTTAAACTGATTCATGAGAGTCGAGAGCTGATTGCCAGATTCAGAAGTGGCAACAGCATGACCGTCAAAAATTAGAGTCAAAACCAGAATCGAGACAAATCCGAGGCAAAACCGAACTATAAACCTGTCGGTAGCCGATCTACAAGTAGTTGATCTGAACCACCGTAAGATGTTTTGACCTCTGCTTCCAGACACAAGGTCAATCAAACGGCTAATCATAATAACTCCTTTTTTGATGCTGGAAATGAATGGCACGTTACATCCGAGGATACAGCCAGAGGGTTAAATTTTTGGGGATATTTACTATATTATGACTGACGCACTGTACAAATTAATCATGGTATGTGTTTCCCAAAATAGGTTTTTTTAGGCTTTTATTCATTATTTTCTGATGATAAATACACCCACACCGTAGGGGTGTATTCATGAATTGTTCCTACAGTGTGGTTTTTGAAATCACACCTATTTGGTATTTCTTGTCAAGGCGTAATTCTTATTATATATTATTAGGACTTACACAAATATTTTATATGTATGGGTTGAGGCATTTAAGAGAAGCGTAGATAATGTTCTAGCGCCACTATTAGTAATTTTGCTATAGCAGTTCCCATTCAGATGCGGTACAACATTATATCGCGGGGTGTAGGGGCACGGCTGCCGTGCCCCTACGGGTGTACCTCACACAAACGAGAACCGCTATACGTAATTCTTGTATTATAACTAAGTTGAATAAATAAGAAGTCGAGTCACACTTGATGCGCGAAACTCGCATTTTCATATTAATATTTCTCGATCTTGTGGGGCTGATTTCTCAGGTTAAGCGATCGCTAGTTTCGATCATCAGATAGGTGGTGTTGAGTGAGGAATGGTGATGGATTGGTTAATTGCAACAATTAAGATTGGGCTAGCTACTGCTGTGGCGACAACGTTTGACGACAATATTTATCTAACTGCTTTCTTCAGTGAAGTTAATCGGACTTTTCGGCCTCAGCATGTTGTGGTTGGCGAAATTATCGGGTTCACGGTATTAGTGACAGTAAGTTTCCTTGGTTTCTTCCTGGGTCTAGCAATTCCGTCAACTTGGACTGGTCTATTGGGGATTTTGCCGATACTCATTGGCTTGAACAATTTGTTCAACCTGAATAAGGATGATTCAGCCGAAGATAAATCAGCTAATCTAAAAAGAAACTCTAAATTTAAAGGATTTGATTCCAGAAAGCGATCGCTCTGGGACGTAATCCGCGATCCCCAAACCTATCGCGTCTCTGCGGTAACAATTTCTAACGGCGGTAACAATCTTGGGATCTATATACCCCTGTTTGCCAGCAGCAGCATTCAAAATCTGGCCGTGATCGTACCAGTTTGCTATTTCATTGTTTGCTGCTGGCTATTTATGTCCTATACTTTGACTCATCAACCCGGTATCGCTTTGGTACTCAGCCGTTATGCTGGCAAGATTTTCCCCTTCGTGCTGATGTGGCTGGGTTTCAGAATTTTGATGGACAGCGAATCCTATCGTCTTTTTCTACCGAACACTTGACTGCTATGACCACTTGTATTAAGTGCTTACGTGCTGACAAAGTAGTTGCGATCGTAGAGTTGAACCTATAATTAGAATTATTGGGGAGACTCCAAAGCATGAGTGAAACTGCGGAAAAACTTAAACTCGAACTTTCTCAGCTTTCTGCAAAAGAACGTGCTGAAATTGCCTACTTTTTAATTCATTCTCTAGATGAGGGTATAGATGACAATCTAGAAACTGCTTGGGATACGGAATTAACCCAACGGTTGGAGGATATTAATCGTAAAACAGCTATTGGACAACCATCATCTCAAGTTTTTTCTGAGTTACGAGAAAAGTATTCGTGAAGTTTATTGTTATCCACACTGAAGCTCGAAAGGAGCTTGATGCTGCAATAGCTTACTATGAAGCTCAAAAAGTAGGCTTGGGACTAGATTTACTATCTGAAGTGGAAAAAGTTATTCTCAAAATTCAGCAAAACCCCCATTTAGGAACCCCACACAAGATTGAAGGAATACGTCGTTATGCTATTCGACGTTTTCCCTATCTGATTTTTTATACGGTGCTTGAAGAAGTGATTTGGGTTATTGCGATCGCGCATGGTAAGCACAAACCGAACTACTGGAAACAAAGAAATATTGAAATTTAACACTGATTTATTCTGACTCCTGAATTCAGAATAGCTGAATTCTTCTTCAATTACCTGATATTAGCCGTACCATCGCTGAGTGCATAGCAGTCAACCGCCGAACGATCTGATCAATCTCCAAATCTAATATGCTGTAATCAATGACTGCCTGACGAATTGATGTATGTCCTTGATTGACGGCTAACTCTTCTATCCTGGCTGTACGCAGTGCTTGCAGGTGCGGCTGGATTTTTTGCAGTGTTTCTTCCAAATCAGGTAAGGGCGGTTGCTAGAGTCACGCTCTTTTTTCCCTGGTAAACAGCCATCACATCCCAAAAGTATTTGTGACATTCTCGCAGCGCTGTGGCGAGTTGACTTGTGTGTACACCGTAGACCCCAGCGGTTCAGATAAAGCATTTGGCGCTCTACACAAAATTTAATGCAAAATTATCAGAGATGGCATTAATTTATAAAATGTAAAAAAAACTGATGTTTTGTGTGCTGGCGTGATTACTATTACTTTAATTAAGTGTGTGGACTTGAGGTGAATATATGGCAGTTATCAATGGTAATGATGGAAACAATAATATTGTTGGAACTCCTAATAACGACACATTGAATGGTGGATCTGGTAATGACACTTTAACTGGTAGCGGAGGTAATGATTCTCTTGTTGGTGGAATTGGTAAAGATAGGTTGTTTGGTAATAGTGGCGCAGATATTCTCATCGGTGATTCTTTTGATGACATTTTAGTTGGAGGTCCTGGGAACGATACTCTTAGAGGTGGTGCCGGTAAAGACTTATATATCTTCAATTCGCCAGATGATGGGATTGATGTCATTCAAGATTTTTCACCTGGTAAAGGCGATCGGATTCAAATTTCTGCCGCAAACTTTGGAATTGAGTTAAATAACGCTGGAGTTCCTCTAACTAATGAATTTACGTTTAGTTATTTCGGTTTTTCCTCTGGTAGTCTATATTTTGGTGATGCACAATTAGTAGTGTTAGAATCAGGCTTCAACGGAGGAGGCGATTTTGGTGCTTTTAATAATTACATTACCTTTGTTTAAAACCTAACTCTACTATCAATTAGCAGCTATTTCAACGAAGAGGGCAAGGGGATAAGTGCGATCGCTCATTTTATAGGTTGGATTGAGGCAACGAAACCCAATATTATTTTTATTTACCTGATATTAGCCGTACGATCGCTGAGTGCATAGCAGTCAACCGCCGAACGATCTGATCAATCTCCAAATCTAATATGCTGTAATCAATGACTGCCTGACGAATTGATGTATGTCCTTGATTGACGGCTAACTCTTCTATCCTGGCTGTACGCAGTGCTTGCAGGTGCGGCTGGATTTTTTGCAGTGTTTCTTCCAAATCAGGTAAGGGCGGTGGGGGAATTTCTTGCTGTACTGAATCAGCTAACTGCTCTAAGAGTAGTGAAATTTGGCGGACAAAGGTTTCTAATTCCGGGAGTGGTACTGTTGCTCGGAAATGTTCGAGATGTACTGCCAAAACTGTTACGGCGTTAGTAAAACGTCCCATGTACAGCAGCAGCGTCATCACTGGTTCTACTAATTCTTGGTGCATTTGGGGTTCGCGCAGCAATCCTTGGAAGGAGGCTTGGGCATTGCCAATTGCCAGTCCAGTTTGTCGCCGTTGACTGATAATGCTAGAGTCACGCTCCTTTGTCCCCTGGTAAACAGCCATCACATCCCAAAAGTATTTGTGACATTCTCGCAGTGCTGTGGCGAGTTGACTGGGTAAACGATCGCGTTCCCAGTTTGGCCATATAAAGTAATGACTCGCAAAAGCCAGTCCCGCCCCAATTAATGTATTCAACACCCGAAAGCCAGCAAGTTGCCAACTAATGGGATGACCAATATCGATAATCAGTAAGACAAATATTGAGAAGAAAACCACTGAATACCCATAGTTGAAAGCAATCAGGGAAACGCCAAAAAATACTGTTAGCAGAATGATGATGTCTAATACAGGCTTACTCGTGATGGTTGCAAGTAAGACAGCAGCTAAGACAGCTCCCAAGATTGTCCCGCCAACTCGCTGGAAAAACCGTTTGAAAGTTGCACCCAAGTTTGGTTTCAGGACTAATATAATTGTCAGCGTTACCCAATAGCCCATTGGTAAATTTGTAACGCTGTATAATATCACGCCTATAGTTAGACTTATACCAATGCGCAGAGCATGGCGAAAGATTGCTGAGTCTAAGGTAAGGTTTTCTTTGAGTAAACTTAAGAGCGATCGCTGCTCTTCTTCAAATAAAAGAAGTCTATCTATATCTCGTTGACTCATTTTGCTATGATCTGCCAGAGATTTAGCTGTTTGAGCCGTATATTGCAATTGCTTGATCAGCTTTTCAATCATCAGCACCAGGTTACTGAGAGCAACGAGGGTTGTGTAGTCTGTTTCACTCCCAGCAATTGCTTTTCTTTGCAGACTTTCTTGTTCTTTCAGTGCTTCATAGATGCGCTTGAGATTTCCCAAATCGATACTAGCAGGCTTGCGAGATATGACTTTCGCTATGGCTTGAAGAATGACTGATATTTGTTCGAGTGCATCGTCTACTAATTGCTGGACTGCATGATATTGCTGTTGTTGGAAGTGAGTTTCTAGTAATTCTGTTAAGGCAACAACTAAACCAAGCAAGCGATCGCCATCTTGAATTAGCAGCAAAAATGGCTCATTCACCCAACTCCGAGATGACTGTCCAATCCTTAATGTACCTAAAGTAGTGCGTGCTGTCTCTAATGCTTTTCTAATTTCGAGAATATTTTCAGTTGTTGCTACTTTACCTACAAATGCCTGAATGTAGTTGGCCATTGCATTTAAGCACTCAGCCAAAGCTATCCGTAGTGGGTCATAAGGTCTAAAAGGCCACATTACTAAGGAAAGTAGCATTGCCCATCCACCTGCAATTAGGCATAGTAGCGATCGCATGAGTGCAACTTCCAAGTTTCCTGGCTGTGCGATCGTGGTAATAAATGATATCCCTACCACTAAACCGACATTAGCACCAGCATTACCGTACAGCGACGCAAAACCCGAAGCAAGTCCCCAGAGTAATGTCAGCACTACAGCTAGTACTGGAACTTGAGCGACTAGAGTACCCAGAAATACTGAAGCAGCTATTCCCAAAGTAGCCTGTGCCATTGTCTTAGCTTTGATTTGGTAAGGACCACCAACATTCGCTAAGTTGACAAAGTGAGCCATTAAACCAACCAATAATCCGCTTTCTCTTTGGTTAATGAGTTGCCCAATTAGCATGGGAACTCCCAACGCTAACGCAGCTCGTAAGCCGTTGGATATTGCTGGTTTTCCTGGCTCTGATTGGAGCAGAAATCTGAGGAAATTACTTCGATTCAACTGCATTGTTTTTGTTAATAAAACAAAACTTTTATCTGAATTATCTTAATATTTTGATATATAGCAATCCTATTTGATTCGTGAAAAATATAAATAAGAAAACGAACCGCAAAGTACGCTAAGGACGCAAAGGGAAGAAAGAAAAAAGAGATATATAATTTTCACATTAATGATTTAGGACTGCTATATTCAAATTTATTCTAATTGATGGTGGGCAATTAAGAGCTTTTACAAAAAGTGAATTTTAGGATACATATTTTGCCACTTTATAATTAATTTTTAATTATTCGTTAACAGATATGAGTTTTATGGTGGATAACGGCATGATTGCTGTGATTATCGGATAAAAAGCATTATTATGATGCAAATAGCTGTAGTTAAAAATTGACTATTATCAAGACATATAAATAAATTTAGTTGCTGATTGTAAAATTGTAAATATTTATTTACAATAAAACAAAAAAAGTAAAATAATGTCAACGAATTTGATAGAAAAAAATATTAAATCTGTCCAAAAGTAGAGATAATTTTTAGAAGGCGAAAACAATAAAAACCATTTACTTGGATAAGGTTTGATGTCGAGAAACTGTTCCAACTTCAGGGGAGAATTCAGTAAGTGAAGGCTCCAGTGTTATAAACCTGAAGAGTAAATAAAAAAGACTGGGCATGGAAAAGAGGCATCGGGGCGAGGTGCAAATGGGAAAACTCTTCTCCCTTGCTTCTTCCCCAGTTCCCAATACATAGAGAAAAAGTTAAGCGCGAGGACATAGATTTATTATGGCTAATAACAGTGCAATCACCGCAGCACGACGCTTGAGTGAAAAGTTACCTTCACCGCTCAAACGTTTGGCAGATTTGGCTTATAACTACTGGTGGAGTTGGAGTGGCGATCGCATCTCCCTATTCCAAAGCATTGATCCCCAAGAATGGGAACGCTGTGGGCATAATCCAGTAGCGATTTTAGAGTCGGCAACTTATGAGCGTCTGACGCAATTAGCAGAAGATCCATTTTACTTAAAGCAGATATCCGCCCTCGCGCGTGAGTTTGACCAATACATCAACCAGCAGGATACTTGGGTCAGTCGAGTTGCACCGCAAGTATCTGCATTGCGCCCCATTGCTTACTTTTGCGCCGAATTTGGCATCCATGAATCTCTACCCGTCTACTCTGGCGGCTTGGGAATTCTCGCCGGGGATCACCTGAAATCATCATCAGATTTGGGTGTGCCGTTGGTTGGTGTTGGCTTGTTGTATCGCCAAGGTTATTTTCGGCAACGCTTGAACCGCCAAGGTTGGCAAGAAGATTATTATATTGACAACCCTTTTGATCACATGCCCCTGGAGTTAATTGAAAATGAGCAAGGGGAATCGGTCATTATCGAGTTACAAGTTCGCCAACGGGTTGTGAAAGTGCAAATCTGGCGAGTGCAAGTTGGGAGAGTGACATTATATTTATTAGATAGCGATCGCAATGATAACGATCCCATTGACCGTTGGCTAACGGGACACCTATACGGCGGTAATTTGGAAACCCGCATCGCCCAAGAAGTCGTTTTGGGAATTGGTGGTGTTCGCGCCCTACACGCTTTGGGAATTGAACCTTCTGTCTATCACCTCAACGAAGGACACGCTGCATTCTGCACCTTAGAAATTGCGCGGCTAGAAATTGAGCGGACTGGTAAATCTTTCTATGACATCGAAGCCAAGGTGCGGAACAGTTGTGTATTCACCACTCATACCCCCGTTCCCGCTGGTCATGATGTTTTCTCTCCCGATTTAATCGACTCCTTCTTTGCCAGCTATTGGCCGCAATTGCGACTTTCTCGTGAGCAGTTTTTGGCATTGGGTGCAAGACGATTGGGCGATCCTTGGGAACCCTTTGGGATGACCGTTTTAGCATTGCGGATGTCTCGTGCTTGTAATGGCGTAAGTGAATTGCACGGTCAAGTTTCTCGTAAAATGTGGACAGTTCTCTATCCGCAGCGATCGGAAGACAAAGTACCAATTGGTTACATTACCAATGGCGTTCATGCACCCACTTGGACTGCACCCCTGTTAGGTGATTTATACGACGAATATTTGGGAGAAGACTGGAAAAATCACGCTGTCGATCCCAAAATGTGGGCTAAAGTTGACGAGATTCCCGACGAGGAATTGTGGTCACGGCATCTCATCCTTAAAGAAAGATTGATTGCCTTTACCCGTTATAAGGTGAAGAAATCACGAGAGTTACGTGGCGAAAATCATGAACTCATTCAAGCAACAGAAAGACTACTCGATCCCAATGTATTGACCATTGGATTTGCCAGACGCTTTAGCCCTTATAAACGCGGGGATCTGATTTTGCGTGATGCCCAACGCGCACTGAAGATTTTTGGTAATGCTCAACGTCCAGTACAAATTATCTTTGCAGGTAAAGCGCACCCAGCCGATGAAGAAGGTAAGCGGATTATCCAACGCTTAATGGAGTGGTGTCACAATTCCGGGATTATCAACCGAGTTGCCTTTATTGAAGATTACGACATTTACACTGGTCAAAAATTGGTGCAAGGTGTGGATGTTTGGTTAAATAATCCCCGTCGTCCTTTGGAAGCGTCTGGTACGAGTGGGCAAAAAGTCTGCTTCAACGGCGGTCTTAATTGCAGCGTTTTGGATGGCTGGTGGTGCGAAGGCTACCAAGCAGGGCCAGATGGCAAAGGAATTAACGGTTGGGCAATTGGTGAAGATGCTCATACTAGCGATCAAGAATTGCAAGATGGGATTGATTCGCGATCGCTTTATCAGCTGTTAGAAGAAGAAATCGTTCCTCTATACTATGACCAAGATGCCGAAGGTATTCCCCACCGTTGGGTGCAAATGATGAAAACGTCCATTAAGACAAATGCGCCGTTATTCAACACTGACAGAATGATTGCCGACTACGTTTCACAGGTGTATGTCCCAGAGATTTCTAAGAGTGTAGAACCGATTTTAGCTAAAGTACTGCTGTAAAGGCATTAGGAGTGCTGAGTTAGGAGTTAAGAGTTAAGAGTTAGGAGTTAAGAGTTAGGAGTTAGGAGTTTTGTTTACCCTCGTGTGGGGGTGGGGGGGGGTGGGCGGGGGAGGGGGGGGGGGGGGCGGGGGCCGGGCCGCGCG
>CAXUOL010000234.1:0-8893 GCA_964252435.1 uncultured Nostoc sp. | reverse complement strand
AAAGGCTTTTTCGTAAAACTCAACGGTCTTAACTACATCGTCTACCCAAATGACCGTGTAACCAAATTTCACAGTTTTTTCTCCTTATCTAGAAAAATCAGTGCTGGCGAGTATCTCTGCTACTTAACTGTATGCCATTTGAATACACAGTTACTTAACTCTCTAAAATATTACGATCTGTTGCTAGAGTTTGTGCCCCTGTTTGCATCATTTTTATATCTGATGGCGACCAATAATGAGGCCTTTGACAGTGATGTGCTGCTAGCAATCCCCATAATCCTCTAGGTATGACAATTGGTACAACCAAGTTGGCGCGAACCTGCATATTGCAAAGAAAATCTCGGTGACAAGGCTCGATTGGCTCTAATTCAATATCAGCGATCGCTCTTACCCGTCCTTCTAAGTATAAAGCAGCATACTCGTTGTTAAAACAATCATCTGGGCCTGTAGAACCAAGTATTGAGTATTCTTGAGAACTCAAAGATTCAAAAGTCACCTGTCCTTGCCACTGACTGTAAAAATAATACAACACCACCCGATCAACCTGAAGCGATTCTCTGAGTTGATTGGTTGTTTGCCGCACTAACTCATCGCGCTGTATTGTTTTAACAAGGCGATCGAGCAATTTTTGCAAACCCTGTTCACGGCGATCGCGGCTATGGTTAAATTTGGAGTGAGGATGAATTTGCACGGTTCTAAAATTACGACTAAGTAAATGCTGCCGGATTTATATATAGTAATTTATTAAACCTTATTTAAATACATTGTTGTATTTATAGCAGTAATTCCATTTTAACGAAACATAATACTATTCAAGCTCTGCGGGGTATTTAAAATAAATTATAAAGAAATTCGATTGTTTTAATTTGCACCCCAAAAAATCAAGATTATAAATTTAAAGTTAAAATTTTTGAAATTTACGAAAAATATGCTGAGTATTTCTATAATTTGAGGCAATAAATATACTTCAAGCTGTAATATAACAAGTCAGTTTGTATTCCTAGTTACAGACATTTGTAAACCAATATAATTAAAAACCTTCATGTTTGTGCCATTAGTATTCAAAATGCTACTTGTGAGTCTCCAAACATTGGGACAAAGGTACGGTAAGCTTCTAATGCTGCTTTTTTTACGGTTGCATTTACAATTGGAAATGTAGTGAGGATGTAACTAAATTCATCTTCGGTTAAGCCGTAAAGGTGCGCTACCATTCCATCGAGTTCGGCGCGGAGTTTGGCGCGTTCTGTTTCGTTAGTAACGCCTTGTTGATGGGAACCTAAACCGACTTCTTGCGCGAGTTCGTCAAATTCTGGTGTGGTGCAGATGAGTTTGGCGGCGCGTTGTACAATATCGTTGAAGTTGCGATCGTTTTTTGTTAAACGTGGGACGGGTAGCTGGTAAACATAGAACATATTAATATTTGTTGTTACCTTTTGTCTTAGTAACCAATCAATTACAAAAGAGTTTAGTAACCCAACACAAAGCAATTGTGATACATTGTCAATTTTATCAGCAATATTTAGAGAATTCCCTGTAAAACAAGGGGGAATAATAGTACAGATAAAAGACCTTTCATTTGTATTAGAAGCGATACTACGATACGCAAATCTGTATTTTTGATATCCTAGTTTTTGTTGAACATCTATTTTTTTACCTAATACTGCTTTTCTCCCTTCATTTTCTTCTACCCAATAACGCGGCTCTGAAAAAGTATGAGTAAATTGATTAATTATCTTACCTTCATATAATGGTAATTTACCTTGATTAAGATTTTTGTGAAAAAGGGAAGCATCATCGGTCATATTGAATTCACGATGTAGTTCCAAGTTCCATTTATCCTCAAATTTTTCTCCCAGTAATGGAAATTTTGTCATTTTTTCAGCAATGTCAAAATCAATCTTATTCTTGAACTCTACGTTTTTTGATAAAGTAAGGTAGTGAAGGATGGGAATTTTCTATATCTTCAAGCTTATTTTTAAGAGTGTCATCATCCATCAATTTAATTGTCCCGAATACTGCGCTGTAAACTTGAATTAGCGTCTTCATTGCCGCAACAAGAAAAGCACCAGAACCGCAAGCTGGGTCAAGAATTGATAAATTAGGAAGAATATCTTCCATTAATAAACGACAAACATTTTTATCAAGCTTTATGAGGAGTTCGTTAATATCTTCAAATGGCTTATATTTATCAGACAGCGAATCATTTACACGGTCTACAATTAACTTGTGGATAGTTCTATCACAGAGATATTCTGTAATCTGCGGTCTAGTATAATAAGCTCCAAAAGCTTTTTGGTTAATATATTTCTCAAAAATGTATCCTAAAACATCGGGATTTATCTCATCATCTTTCCCTTCCGGCGTATCATCTAGATTCCAAGAATAACGTCCAAATAAATCTAGAACTTGTTCAAACGCCTCATCAATTATAGAAATTTGATATTTCTCTTCAATATGATGCTTAAGAAATAGTCCACCATTCAGGTATTTAACCTTTCCTACCAATTCCTGAACAGATAAATCGCGTTCAATCTCAGGTTTAGCAAAGCTTTCAAAAAACAAAGCCTTAAGAAATTCACTATAAAAATGATTTTCACCTTTTTGTTTACTTTGTTCAAGCTTATTTCGCAGATAATTTAAATCTTTGTTATCAATAAAACCCTTGCGCTGGAGAAAATAAACAAACATCAGACGGTTGAGAATTACCGATGTATACCAACGTCTATCTGTCTCATTATCAATTCCTTTAACAAACAGCAAAAACTTCTGGTGTTGCTCTTGAAATTCCTTATAAAACTTCTTGGTTACTGGCTCAACATCAAAACCGCGTTGTAGTTTATAGGCAATTTCGACAACAGTCGGTTCCCCATGTTCTAATTCAGTAATATCAATGACTAAAGAACCAAGCTTGCTTAAAAATAAGTCACCTGGTTGGCCTTTCACATATAAATGGTCACGAACAGAGGTTTTACTTCCTTCTCGTTTCACCCAATACCAAAGACTACGTGTGCGTTCTTCGGTAGTAAAAATTAGGAGATTTTCGGCTATTAATTTAGTAATTTCTTGATGAATAGCAACTCTAACTTTTGCCTCTGGTATACTCCCATCTGCTGCGGTGATTTCAAAGATTGCAACACCTGAAAGTTCAGCAATTTTTTGGTATTGATACGTCTTATTCTCAATCTTTAAGGTTACAGGTTTTTGTCTTGAGGGTTGCGACCAACCTAGTTCCTCTATAAATAAATCACTAAATTTGAACTTAGAGAGTAAATCACGTGTTCGTTGAAAATTAAGCGACATAATTTATCATGCTTGAAGAATAAAAAAAGAGCATAGTAAATTTGCCACTCAGAAAATAAATCTGCGGCTATAAAAATTAAGTCCGCGTTGGCGGACTTTAAGAAACCCTCTTTATACGAGTGAAATTTTTACCCATGCTTTTTATACTTTATAAATCCTTTATACAAAATTCGGCTCAGTGATATTATTGAGTTATCTAAACGCGACTTAGTTCTGTGCAGCCGTGATTTTGAATTGTCAGGTAGATTTGCTGATTACTTTACCAAAATGTCTAATTGCTTTATAAAAATGCCCGTTTGCTTTCTCAAAATACTGAAATGCTTTCTCAAAAGAAGCTTTGACTTACTCAAAAGAAGCTTTTGCTTTCTCATTTTGGTGTTTTCCGCAAGTCAAATCAGCTTTTACTTATTCAAACTCCAGTTTGCTTTCTCATTTTGGTGTTTTCCGCAAGTCAAATCAGCTTTTGCTTTCTCATTTTGGTGTTTTCCGCAAGTCAAATCAGCTTTTACTTATTCAAACCCCAGTTTGCTTTCTTATTTCAGTATTTTCCACAAGCAAAAGTAAGGCGTAGGTTGGGTTGAGGAACGAAACCCAACATTATCAAAGCTTTGTTGGGTTACGCAAAGCCTCAACCCAACCTACTATAGGGCTTCTGAGTTGAGTACACTACAGACCTAACCCCCAGCCCCTTCCCTACTAGGGAAGGGGAGGAAGATTCAAAGCTTCTCTCCTCTTAAAAGAGAGGTCAGAGTCTATTGCATCCATACGAAAAACGCTACATTCGGGGAACGAGGTGATGAGGTGAACGAGCTAAATTGAGGGTTTAAAACCCACGAAGGTAAGTCTTGCTTGTGTAGACGTGGTTTATAACCGTCCTTTTAACTATTTTACTTTTAACCAACTAAATATATCTGTTGGGGTAATTTGCCAATCTGCTAATACATCAAGAACAGTCAATTTATCATTATTATATTTTACTTCTGGTAATTTATTAGGTTGAAATACCATCACCGATTTATCATTAGAGTCAATAAACCAACCTAGTTTTGTCCCATGATTAATGCAAAAAATAATTTTATCAATCACACGGTTAGGAAATTGGTCAGGTGATAATATTTCAATTATCCAATCTGGATAAATTTCAAACTTATTGGCAATTTCCCCAGATTTATCAATAACAAGTCGTGACCATTCAAATATAGAAATATCTGGAACTAAAGAACGTCCTCCAAATGTGCAGCGTAATTCAGTTAATGCTAAAGCTTTTTGCTCAGGCTCACTTACCTGATTAATCTCGGTTGATAAACGAGTTTGAATTCTGCTATGTTTTCCCTGCGGCATTGGTTTTTGGTAGATTTTTGCATCAATATATTCACTAGCTGGTTTAGTTTCTGGTAATTCCAGAAACTCTGTTAAAGAAAGATTAGATGATAATGTAACCATAAAAATTACTCCTAAAATAATTTAATTATATCTTTAAAGCTTTGTAGGGTGTGTTACCGCGTAGCGTAACGCACCACCTGTTATATATTGTGGTGTATTAATTATGTGGGGGAGGGCTTAACACCGTAAGGTATCTTACTCTTTGTGCTGAATAACAAAGACGCGATAAATCGCCGTCTCTACAAAGGACTGATTATTGTAAAAACGGCGATTTATCGCGTCTATTTCCTTAATTACGAATTACGAATTAAAAAATAATCCTAATGAACAAATAATTTGAGGTTCTCGCTTCTCTAGTTCTTCTGTGACAATACACAAACGGTCATCCATTCGTAAGGCTACTACTAACTCAGCTAACTGCTGATTATTAATACCGCTTCTCAGTTGGCGGTTGAGAGTATCAATGGCTGACTGTCGCAAAGGATAACGGTAAATCTCATCAATTGCTTTTAAAAGTTCTTCGCTAACAAATAGTGTTCCTTTCATTTCTTGAACATAACTCTTCAGCCGTTCATAAGTGCGGAACCTTGCACCTGATGGTCGCCCTAATTGACCGCCTGCATTTTTCTCTTCTTCAGCAATCAATTCAGCACCCTTGTTTACTAACTCGTGATGTTGTTTATCTCTGGGTATCGCTGGGGTAGATTCTTCACACGCCGCCACGCGCAGCACTGCTAATTGTGATTGAGTAACGCTATTTCCATCGCGGTCAACATAAATTAAAGAATCATTCCCTTCTGTGGTTTTTATATAAAGCAATACTCCCTCTGGTTGCACAGGTTGCGGAGTATGGGCGCGGGTAGAATAAACTACATTTTGCATTTCTTCAATCGTTTTTTTCAAGCCGGGATTACCATCTGTAGCTTTTTTCCAGATTTGAAATGCTTCTGATGTCAAATCAACTTCTGTATCTTCTTCGCCATCTAAAACTCCAGATTTCTCGTTGTATAGGTCAAGAATTACTTGTGCATCATCATCTTCAAAAAAAGCTTCATCGGTTCCCACCACTTCCGCATTTTCTTGCAGTCGTTTGCGGAGTCGTTCTCGCAAATTAATAATCCGTTCTACTCCCTCAGCTGGTAAAAAAGAATAGCAAAGAATTTTATCAGCATTTTGTCCAATACGGTCTACTCTTCCCGCACGTTGAATTAAGCGAATAATTGCCCAAGGTAAATCCCAATTGACGATAATTGCACAATCTTGCAAATTATGACCTTCACTTAAAACATCGGTAGCTATTAAAATACGCAACTCATCTGATGATGAAATTTGCTCGCGTTTTCCATTACTCACAGGACTAAATCTTCCCGTCATTACTGTCGGGTCTTTAGATTGACCTGTCACCCCTGCCACATGAGTAATTTGACTCGACTGCAAATTCTCTGCAAGATAGCGGACTGTATCGGCAAACTGGGTGAAAATTAGTACTTTATCCTTGGGGTGAGTTTTTGTAAGCAGTTTGATTAAAGCAACAAGTTTTTCATCTTTTTGAGGATTCCACTCGCCACACTCTTGCAGCACATTAATCAGTGCTTTGGCATCTTCTAATAAATCCCGTTTCAGTTTTTTAATATCAAAAAGTGTAGAACGCAACCACTTAAATCTACGTTGATATCGAGTTGTATATTCTTGGTAAATTGATTCTGCTCTTTGACAAAAAACTTTTTCTGTTTTAGATGCGTTTTCATCTTTATTAGAAAAAGAAGTTACTTCTCCTTCTTCTCTCTCCACTTGCAACGAAGTAGTAGAATCATCTTCTTCCGTTTCTGTATCAAACAAAGCTGCTGCCACAGAATCAGCATCTTCATCATTATTACTTGTATCTAATAATTCAGCTTCTTGAGTTCCAATGGGAATATCAAGCCCCTGTTCTAGGGCATACAAATAAATGAAGTTCCGTAAAATGTGGCGTTCAATTGATTGGATAAAAGCAACACCACTACTTTCTAAACGTTTAAACAAATTAGTCCGAGAAAAACCCATTAACCTCCTACCGCCACGAAATAAGCTATTAAGAAAGCGTTGTTCTGTCTCAGTAGGCGGCTGCTTGTGTTTGGCAATAACGTAATTCCCTAGCCCATAACGAGGTAAGTTAAGTTGATTAATGACTTCTACGACCAATTCCGAGTAAAGACGAGAATAAAAGTCAGTGTTAGAACCTTCTAGAGGAAACTTAAGACTACGAGGTAGACGCTGGGGAAAATAAGAACGTCTGCCATCAGCAAATTCTAAATATTTACGCCCTGTTTCATCTGTGTGGGCATAATTATCTTTAATAAAAGAGCGAGTGCGTCTCACCATGTAACGCTTCATCAATTCTCGCCAGTCATCAGGGTGTTCGCTTTTCTCAAAGGCAGCTAAAGAACGTACAGAACACTGATGCTTTCTAATAAACTCCAATTCTCCTACCGAACTGCCACCCAGTTCATTAATTAAAGCTTCTGGTCTTAAGCCTAAATCTTGGTCTTCTGGCACAAATAGCCGTAGTTGGGCGGAAAGGTCAAGATAACTTTTATTGTAAGGAGTAGCAGATAATAAAATACATTTACTTTCGTTAGCAGTAATATATTCTGTAATTGCTCGATAACGTTTACCTTCGCGGTTACGTAAGTTGTGACTTTCATCAATTAACACAACTCGGTAACGGCGGAGTTTTGGTAATTTATTTTGTACTTGACTAATTGGCATAACTTCCGCAAGTAGCCGATAGTTATTTACATATTCTTGCCACATTGACACCAAGTTTTTTGGGCAAATAATCAGTGTTTCTAAAAAACAATCTTCTTGTAATATCTTGGCCAGGGCGGTTCCAACTAAAGTTTTACCCAAACCGACCACATCACCCACTAACACGCCACCACGCCTAGTTACATGACGTGCTGCTAGCTGTACGGCTGCTTTTTGGAAATCAAATAAGTTGTTAAATTCGCGGGGGATACGAAATTCTGAAAGTCCAGCGATCGCTTCATGGGATAAGTGGTAAGCTATCTTCAGGTAGATGTAGTAAGGTGAGACTAAATCTTGCCTAGCCCAGCTTTGATCAATAATTTCTGCTAATTCTTGGGAAATATCTACACAACCGTAATCTTGCCAGCGATCACTAAACCACTTTTGCAGTTTATTACAAGCATCATGGTCTAAAATATCAACATTCAACTCCCCTTGTTTCGCCAGTCCGGGAAGGGTTAAATTACTACTACCCAAGAATCCCACTGTGGGACTGTTGGGGTCATGACGATGCACAAGATATAACTTGGCGTGGAGAGAATGACGGAGAAACAGTTTAATAATTAGTTTCTGAGTTTTTAGCTGATGACTTAACCGCCGCAACCCCGCTTCATCCTGATTAGTCGGCGCACCGATAGTCAACTGCTGGCGAAATTCTGCCGCCATGCGTTTTTTAAATCGCACAATGCTACTGTTATCAATCCGTCCATCACTACTACTAAGAGAAAATGCCGCATGAACTTCATCACTGGGTAAGCTTTGCATCCCAATTAGCAAACGGCAACAAGCATTTTCACTACCAACATATTGTTCAATTAAATCATCAATTCTTCGCCAACCTCTGAGGTTAAAGTAGCCAACGCAAAAATCTGCCCGATAAGAGACTTTGAGGGTTTCTCGTAAAATCAGTAGTAGTTGTAAATCAATGTTGTCAAAGATGCGGGGCATTATTTAAAACTCTATAACATTTCGTACATCTGTTATATGAGTAAAAAATTTTTCCAGCCAGGTAGGGGCAATTCATGAATCATTGGTGTCAACTTAAAGTTGAAAGTCAATCTAGAAAAAGCTTTTAGAGATTATCTCATTATCTCGTTCCCAGTCTCCGACTGGGAATGCCCCTCATTGAGGCTCTGCCTCCCGAACTCGCGGCAGAGCCGCCAAGAGTAGCATTTCCAGCCAGAGGCTGAAAACGAGATTTTAAAAGAGTTTATGTGCGCCAAATCACTTATAATAAACAGTTTTTAGTGGAAATTTCAGTCCCCAAAGGCAAGACTAAAGTCTTTACTACAAACATTTTTATTTAGCTTGATTAACTAAAAAATAGAGCAGTTGCACTGTAATACAACTGCTCTAAAAAATATCTAGATAGATATTTTCTACCTATCCACAGACCCCATAATTACGTCAACACTGCCGAGAA
>CAXUOL010000233.1:0-8926 GCA_964252435.1 uncultured Nostoc sp. | reverse complement strand
GGAGTTAGGAGTTAGGAGTTAGGAGTTTGGAGTTTGGAGTTAGGAGTTAGGAGTTTGGAGTTTGGAGTTTGGAGTTATTCTTCCCTCTGCCCCACTCAGCACTCTTGAGGGGCATTGGGCATTGGTTATCAATTATTTTCCTCTGTTTCCCCTGCTTCCCTTGCTTCCCCTGCTTCCCATTCTCCAATTCTCTAGAGTGAACGCTGTAACCCTATCTTGTTCTTAATAGTGGTTTGGATACTGCATAAAGCTGGACTTGTACTAAAGTTGCAAGTGTAGGTTGCCAAGGGTTCTTTTTGATAATTAAATACTCGGACGTTGTAACCAAAGTTCCGTGCGGCGCTACCCAAGCGATTTACGAAGTCGTAACGCTCTACATACTCTAGTAAACTCCAAATTTGCTGATTCACGATTAAGTCTACTCGTGCAGGTTCTTTGTTAGAAGCTGGATATGCGATCCAATTATCTAATAGCTTTTTTTCGGAGTTTTGTTGTGCCCACCATAAGCTGGGAACGGTTAATCGTTTTGGATGAATGGTGTTAGCTGTGATTATATAGTCTTTTGGCTTGGTTAATAAGTCTAGTTCTAAAGGTGCACTAGAAGGTGAAGGGATTGAGGGGGTTTGTGCTAGTGAAGGCGGGACTAGTAAAGTGGTGAGGCTAATAGTTAGTAGTAATGAAAATGATATCTGGCGATCGCTGCGTCCGCCGTTCGCGGAGCGTCTCGTAGAGAAGGCATCGCACAATTTAGGTATATGCATAACTGATACTAATTCGTAATTCGTAATTCATAATTCGTAATTAGGGCACAATCTAAACTTTAATGGCAACTATACGAATTCTTCGATAATCTGCTGTCCAAGTTCCTTGTTGATATAGTGTTGGCTTCAGATATTCCTCGACGACGGGAATTATTTGTATTTGTTGCTCAAGTGAAAGTCCTGCTAAAAAAGGGCTGGCGAACATTTTAATCCAGTTTGCCATACCTACTTCTCCTTCTGCTAAGGGAGTTGGGCGAGGAAACAGGATAGCATAAATGACATCAAAGCCTTGATGTTCTAAGAGGCTGGCGTATTCACCAATGCTGGGGTAATACCAAGGATTCTCTACTTGTGCTTGAGGGATACCAATGGACTCTAAAGCACTGTATAAAGCTGTGGCGATCGCCAAAACATTTCCTTTACCACCAAATTCTGCGACAAAACGCCCTCCGGGTTTGAGGGATTTATGTATGGAAGCGATCGCACTATCTGCTTCTTTTACCCAATGTAGTACAGCGTTGGAAAAGACAGCATCCAATGGCTTATCTACTTGAAAGTTTCTAGCATCAGCAACATCAAAGCGGATATGGGGATAGTTTTCTCTTGCCTTTTCAATCATCTCAGATGCATGATCAACTCCCATTACTTCAGCCCCAGCTTGGGCAATTTTTTCTGTGAGTTGTCCAGTACCGCAACCAAGATCCAAAATCGATTCTCCTGGCTGGGGGTTGAGTAATTGTAATAAGTCTTCGCCATATTGCCAGACAAAGGCGTGCTTATCTTCGTAAAGCGAAGTGTCCCAATTATTGCTTGTCGAAATATTATTCATAAACTGTAAAATTATAGATTGTTGACTTGCTTATCATTAAGATGTGCTTTAAATTGATGATAGCCTAATAATTGTAGGACAAAAAATTATATATTGCAGCTATATATTATTCATGAAAAGTAAGATTACCGACCTTTTAGATAAGTCGGTAATTGGAGTTTTGCAAATTAGCGGTTGCTATTGTCCATTTAATACTTGCTTAATACGAGAAATTTTTACCGCTAAATTAAACTGAAAATTTTACAACTCCCATGCCTCATACCCAAACAAGCATTAGTCAAAGTTCCTGGCAAAGAATCAAGTTTAAATTAATTTGTAATGTCTACTTTAATCATATATTTTCTGTATGCGATCGCGCATTGGGAGTCAAAGTAATTAAATCGTCAATATTACGCTTCATGGTTTCACAAATTGCATCTAATGGTAAATCATTAGCGTCATAACCAAAGGGGTTTTCTATCTCTAAGCCAATCGCTTCAATGCCAAACAAAGTGAACCCAACCAAAGCAGAAACTAAACCTGTCCACCAACCGAGACTGTCTACTAGTTGAAATGGTAGCAAAAAGCAATATAGTATCAGTAATTGCTTCAAATGAATAGCATAAGCAAGCGGCATAGGCGTTTTTAAAATACGTTCGCAAGCACCTAAATTATCCACAAGACTATTCAATAATTCTTGCATTGATGTTAGCTGGTAGCTATTAAGACAATTACGATCGTACTGTTGCTGTAAATAATCTCCTATCCAAAAAGCAACCTCTATAGGAGGATTATTCATAATCTTCAGTTTTATATACTTAGTAGATGGCATTAAGTCTTCTAACTCGCTATTGACAGTTTCTCCTCGCAAATGTAATTTAGTTGTTACAGCAAACGCTGCCAATAAGTTTAATGCCGTAATTTTATTGTCTTTATCTTCTGGTGAAATTTCATCAACTGATACCCAAATTTGCCGCGCTAGATTTCGGACGGTATTTACTATAGAACCCCAGCATTTTCTCCCTTCCCAAAATCGCTCATAAGCAGTATTTGTACGAAAGACAAGTAACAAACCTAAAACAATACTAGGAATCACATTTACTAAAATAGGCTGGGATACAGGTTTTTCAAAATGGTGAAGCAGAGAAATTAAAAATCCAAAAGCTCCACACCATAAAATATGTTTGAAAATTGCTTTCATTACTGAACCTTTAGGTTGTAATGCTGTGCGGAACCATTTTATTTTTTCGTTAATCATGTATTCACCCTAATCAAATATTTATTGAGCCGATATATTCAGTATTTGTTAGCTTAAAAATAAGCATTATAAAAGTAGCATAATTAGCAAAGAGATACTTGAAAAGCTATTCTTTTTAAGAACATAATATACTGGCGAGTATGTATTTTATTCTAGTTTCTGTTAGACAATTTAAAGTCCGTGTTAAATACTTATTATTAGGACTGAAGCAAACATTATATAAAAGTCAAAAACAATGCTAGGGCTGGCTAAAACTAAGCGACAATTGTAAAAAAATGTAAAGATTTTCCAGTGGCAGCATAAATTCCGCATTTTATCCCGATAAATCTATGGAAGAAAAGGTATATCCCTATCGATAATGTTCATGCAGCATTAGTCGGTATTATGTACCCCAGTAAATCAAAAAGTTCTAGCCTGTAAAAATCCTGCCCTGTATATTAAACGTCTAGACATAACTTATTTGGTTATGTCTTTTTTGTTGTCGTTAGTCTCAAAACGTTGAATTTCAATCAAATAACCATCAGGATCGCGGAAAAAACAATGGTAAATGTTGTACTTTTCATTTAGTGTCGGTGGCTTTTCAAATTCGACGCCACGTTCTTTGAGATATTTAAACCATTCATCCACCTGCTGTGTTACTAGGGTAAAAATAACACTTGATTGCTTATCGGTTGGAGGAGCCAATGTTTCGCTTGCTTGACATAATCCTAAGTATCCAGAACCACTAACAGTATAAATTCGGCAGGTTCCTTGGTCAAGCCATAACTCCAAGCCTAGCTTTTGTTCGTAGAATTCTGTAGATGCATTGAGGTTATGGGTAGAAAAGAAGGTAATTTGCTGGTCTATTTGCGGATGAGTAGACATAAAACACATTTGAGTATATACCCTAACGACATCGGGCGATCGCAGATGTAAAAATTGATTGATGTTAGAAACCTGTTACTGCTCCAGAATGCCTTAGTGCATCTGGAGTTTCTTTTTGGAAAAAGCCATAAAAATTTTCCCAATCATCCTGATATGGCAAAACATGGCTGAATAAGGATGCATACTGAATTATCTATATTTAACACGGGCATCACTTATTGATGTACCCCTTCTGCCAAACAACTCTCGCAAAACAGCCTCAGATTATCTGGGGCTGTTTTGCGTTATTTCCCACAGAGAAGGAGTGTAAACGAGAATCCTCAAATACTTTTATCTACATTTGAGTGTATACCCTGATGACGTAGGATTTTCTCAGGGTGAAAATTTGGTATAGGTAAATGCGTATCTTTCCTGACTCCAGATTTGTCACAAACATTTCTGGAGTTTTTATCATTACTGGAGTTTGAAATTAGCAATCTAGTCTAGACTCTAGTGAATATTTTATTTTGATTATGAACACGCATATTATAGCTGTGCAGTAAAATAAATATAAATTAGGAATTTTTATAAAAATTACTGAGAAAGTATGGAAATCTCAAATTCTACTCCTCAGAGAGACATACCACAGCTACAAGCTTCGGAAACACTTGTACAAGCTAAGAGTATCAGCCGTCGAGAGTTTATGAAATTGCCATTAGAAGAACGGCGAAGCATATTGGCAGCACAGGCTGAGTTAATGTTATTACATTACGAGCAAGATAGAGAATGGCAGAAGTTACAGACAGGAGACTTGATTGATTATTAAATATCCATCTCCTAAACGGGGTGATATTTGGCTTGCTAATTTCGATCCGACAGTGAGAGCAGAAATTAAAAAAGTCCGTCCTGCTATAGTAGTAAGTTCTGATGGTGTTGGCAAGCTACCCATTAAGTTAATTGCACCAATCACAGACTGGAAAGAATATTATACTGGCAATATTTGGCACGTAAAAATTGAACCAGACAGTGCAAATAGTCTAACTAAAACTTCTGTTGTAGATATTTTGCAACTGCGCGGTATGGATATACAAAGATTTATCCGTAAAATTGGAGAATGTTCGAGTGAAATTATGGAGGAAGTTGCTGCTACTATTGCTGCCGTAGTTGAGTATTAGAGGAAAATATGAAATATTATAGAGAGAAACTTGCAAAGTATGAAGTCAATAATAAGCGCGATCGCACCAAACCTTATTGATTTGACTCAGAGACAAAATAGTTAAGCGATCGCACTTTCAATTTTAACTATATCAAAGTGCGATCGCCCTAAATATAAATGTTTATTTCGTTGTATATGTCACAAAAATATCCTTTTTCATTTCAACTTCTGCTGGAGCATCTGGATTATAAGCTGGTGATAATAAAAAACTAGCAAATGATGGTAAAGGAACTCCAGTTTTAGAACTACATGAGGGATAAAATAATGTGTAAAATGGCTCGGCGACAGAAGGAGTACTAAGTTTAACTTCCATCGCAGTTGCTAAAGCCTGAGCGCGGCTTTGAGCATCTTTCATCGCTGATTGATAAACTGAACTCTGCAAAGCCTGACAGTCATTTACTGCATATTCAACACCGACACTCTTGACAGAAAGGTTTTCAATTTGGCTCGTGGACTTGTTCGCTGTAGCAACAATTTCCTGGACGCGATCGCGTGTTGGTTTTTCTAGTCTCACCAATATCTTGGCGTTATTCTCACTGGAATTAGGGTTAATTTGCACTTGAATTTTATCAGCCCTAATGCCTTTAGCAACTAAGCTATCCACTACAGGCTGAAGAGTTGCTTTAGTTAGGGATTTTTTGTTTGGTAAAGGTTCTGCTGCTGTTTTGTAATTAAAAAGCAGAGTTGGTGAGGATATGGGGCGGGTTTCGGGTAGAGATGATGGTTGCGTTTGTAACTCATTATTGCTACTTCCGCTACTGAATACCAATTCAATATCCGCTGTATCTGCTGGCACTCTCACTACCCCTTGACCGATTACCATTAATGAATGGCGATCGCTTGCTGGTGGGTAAAACAATTGGGCATTAGTGACTTTGGGTGTTAATGCTTCCAACCCGACACTTACGGAAATACTTAGCATTAGAGCAGTTATTTTTCTCATGTCCTGGGAATATCCTTTGAATTTAGTAATTGTCAAAGTTTACACCTCAAAAGGAGTCTACTTAAAAAAATATTGAGCTAATCCCACAACTAAAGGCTGTGGGATTAGCTCAAAAATTCAAAATTCACTGCGGACGTTATGATATTTCAGCAGAGAGCCAAATCTTGTTAGAACTATTAACCAAACCAGTGAGAGGGTTCAGAAGCTGGTTGAACTGTTTCACAAACACGATGGCTAATCCAATCTGACTTTTCTTGAACGATTAAACAAATACCTTGGTGAATCAAATTTTGTAAATGTAGTTGCTGCTCTAAGGGTTTACGAGGCAATTTGTAATAAGCCAAGCTTCCTTGTTCAGCCTCCGATGGAATCTGTTCGTCAGACATGACGCTGTAAAAGGAGGGAATGCGGTTGAGGACAAAAGTAATTAGCTCTTGGCGTAAATCAGGAATCGCAAAGGCTTGTTGATATGGATGGGATGGATATGTATTCAAAATACTTTCAATTTCTCCCACTATTGATTGTTGTGTTAAATTGACTACCGTTTTCATGGTTTTTAAACTCCTTTTTTAATCAAGTCAATGCTTGGTGGAGAAAATAACTTTTTTAGATGGCAACGTCGTGATGACAATTAGTTAAAAGTAATTCAACTTACAGATGTAATCAACCCCGAAACTAGCCTCTTATCTTGGTACAATCTCAGACATTTGGCTTTGCTTATTTTAGTTAAAGTTTATACTATCTCACAGCATGACTTATTAAAACAGCGTCCAATAAGCTGGTAATTTACCGACATCTTATATTTATAATCCTAATTATTTCAAATTTCTACCAAAAAATCAGAAATCTACATAAAACGCAGCATCAAGGCTAGGGGATCAAGATTAACAGCAATCAAACAACTTGAATTAGGAACAAGTTTTTCATGAAGTTAAGCTTTTTGGGTAATTGACATCACTTTTTAGGTTTACGACGAAATTTGCTATTTCATCTAAAAAACTTATTTATTACACTTTGATTTAGTCAGTCATAAAAATTGCGACTCATGATAGTGCAAAATCAGTCTAGCGACAGATGAAATGATCGTGTAAAAACGTTTAAAAAGTTCACATTATCGAAAGGTAGATGACGTAAACCTCATCTGTCCAAACTTCGAGGATATTGCGCGATCGCCCAATATTTCCACAAAACGTCTAAATAATTCACCCTTTGGCTTCAGGTAACAAGCCCCATGATCCGCCAAAGTTCCATGCAAGCGGCGTGTAGCTAGTCTTCCTCCCAAACCACGCGACTTTTTCACCACTACCACCGAATATCTAGCTTGACTTAACTGCTGGGCGCAGACTAAACCGGCAATTCCGGCACCAATCACTGCAATATCAGTCATGAGTCAATAGTCCTTAGTTAGTTATTGGTTATTATCAAAGGACAAAATTACTACTAATGACTGCTGAAAGCTAATAGTAGAATAAGGTACAGAAAGCTGCACGGAAGGGAGGAAGGGAAATTGGATGAAATGAGGGCGGCGCTAGAGTTAGCGACCGAAGAAGAATTGCAAGACTTAACGGCAATTCTATTTAGTCGGAAGTTCAATCCCTTAGACTATGTACACACACCCGAACCCATCGAAGTGCAAAGCCAAGACCGCAAAGCTTGGTTAGATGCACTAGAGGGCCGCTTTCGTTTTTTGGCGGCAGATGGGATGACAGTATTACGGGGACGCACAGGGCAAGTAACTTACCGACAAGCATTAGTTCAAGTATGTAAGTATCTAAAAATTCCCTATTCTCATCAGCTGGCAACTATTGATTTAGAAGCAGAAGTATTTTTGCATCTGCTTGGACAAGTGTGGAAAAAATTGCCGGAACAGGAAAAGCAAAAATTGACTGTACAGGTGCAGCGTCAGCTGCTCAAATCAGAACTAAAACAACCCCTACCACTTTTATTACAACGTGACCCCTTGGGATTACTTTTCAAAGGCGGTAGTGCGCTAGCGGTTACTTCTTTTCTCCAGCCACTTGTACTTAAGCAAATTGCCCGGCAATTTGCCATCCACTTTGCTACTTATGAAGTAGCAAAACAAGCGGCAATTACAGGCTCAGAAGCAGCTGCAACCCAATTTCAAAGCTATGTAGCGATGCAAATGGCGCAACGGGGTATGACAGTAAGTGCAGCTCGTTATGGGGCAGCCCGCGCGATGTTTGCCGCGATCGGCCCAATGATGTGGACTTGGTTTTTTGCGGATTTAGGCTGGAGAGCGATCGCTACTAACTATGGTCGAATCATCCCCACTATCTTTGCCTTAGCTCAAATTCGCCTCACCCGTGAGGAATGTTGGGAGCCAGCTTGAACAAGGTTTTTAACTATTTCAAATCTCGTTGGCAATCTTCTTGGAACTACTCTCTATGGGCACTGTTAATCTTCCCATTGAGTCCTTTAGTAGGAGCGGTGACTATAAGCTTTGTATCATTAATAACTTTGGTGCAACAATACCGCAAAATTAGCCGCCGCCTCCTCAACTGGGGATTTGCCCTTTTGAGTATATTGCTGATCGTGACTGTTGGGTTTGCCCAAGACAAAACAGCAGCTTTCCTCGGCTTATTTAATTTATTACCATTCTTTTTAGTTTTTGCTGCTCATAGCGCTCTGATTCAAACATTTGCCCAATTGCGGCAAATGGCTTGGATTGTGGTAATCGGTTCCATGCCAGTAGCAATTATGGGCTTGGGACAGTTATTTTTAGGCTGGAGTTTCAAGTTCCAGTTTGTGTGGGTTGTTTTTAGTTGGACAATCAGACCAGGCGGAAACCCACCAGGTCGTATCGCTTCACTTTTTTTGCACGCTAATACGTTCGCAGCTTATCTAGTAATAGTTTTCATTCTTAGTCTAGGGTTATGGATCGAACAATGGCGATTGAACATAAAAGGCAGAGGGGCAGAGGGGCAGAGGTCTGGGGAAAGACTTACTGCGCCCCACTCCCTCGTTCCCTTTCTTTTCTTAACCGTGGCGGTGATTGCGAATTTTATTACCTTGATTTTCACCAACTCGCGTAATGGGTGGGCGATCGCTATTTTTGCCTGTTTAGCTTATGCACTCT
>CAXUOL010000232.1:0-8934 GCA_964252435.1 uncultured Nostoc sp. | reverse complement strand
AAAAGGAGCCAGTGCGTTGGGCGGCTCTGCCGACTTGAAGCAACTGGCGTTCAAAAGTCAAAAGTCAAAAGAATTGTATTCCAAGCTCTTGCGGCATTTGAAATGGTATGTTTATTTCCGTGCCCGCCGTACTAGGTGTTTGCCATGTTAAGGTTGTACCATTTTGGAATTTTGAATTGATGAAAGTGATATATATCAACCAAGATCCAACACATCTGGTCAAAGTTCCTCTTATGTGGGCTGCTTTGAGAAGAAAATACCAGGAGATAGAGAACCCATGCAGGATCTGATCAAGCTGGATTTCGTGGATTTAGCTATTGCTGTGGGATTGATGGCGATCGCCATTGGTTTATCTGCCTGGGAAAAATTAGGATTAGAGTTGAACCTAGCCCTTGCTACTGGGAGAACCATCTTACAACTTCTTGTATTGGGATACATTTTAGATTTCATCTTGGCTTTAGACAATGCTTGGGCAGTTTTGGCGCTATTAGCAATAATGCTGACAATTACGGCGATTGTCGCACGAAATCGCATTACTCCAAAAATTCCTCATCTGTTGCCTTTGGTGTGGGGTGCAATTTTAATTAGTACCACCGTGACAGTGTTTTACATCAACTTTTTGATCGTTCAACCAGAGAGATGGTACGAACCACAGTATATAATCCCTCTAGCAGGGATAGTCTTAGGTAATGCTACCAATGCAGCTGCGATCGCAGGCGATCGTCTTGTCAGCACCATTAATTCCAGCCATCTCGAAATAGAAACCCATTTAAGCTTAGGTGCAACTCCAGAGCAAGCTGTTAGCCAGTATCGCAAAGACGCTATCAAAGCCGGATTGATTCCTACTCTCAATCAAATGATACTCATAGGTATGGTCGCAATACCAGGAATTACCACCGGACAGTTATTAGCTGGTGTCAAACCTCTAGATGCTGTCTCCTACGAAATTTTGATTATGTTTATGGTTGCTTTTGCTAACTTGTTGACAACAGTTTTAGTTACGAAGGGGTTGTGTCGTCAATTTTTTAATTCTGCCGCGCAGTTGGTAAGGTAAAGAGTTCAACAAGTGCGATGCAATCACTTCTGGGAAATTATTTGCCAAGATGATTGGTAAGTTATGTTCTGGCTAAAATCAGACGGAACTATTAAAACGCTGAAAGTTATACAGGGAAAAAATAGCTCTTCTCTAAACATTAAAAATCAGTATTTATACTAGATACTTTAACAAACATTTAGGTTTACAGTGGCACAGCAGCCTGTGAAAAATTATTCTACATCTGTAGGGGATTTACTATGTTTTGTCCAGAAAGGAGCCTCTGGATCATAAGGAGTTTATAGTGAACCACACATTAGACGAACTCTATTTTAAACTCAACCATGTACCAGCTTTTTTATTGCTAGGTCAAGACTATCTTTGACTGGAATCGCGGGCTAAGAGAACAGCTAGGTACTTGTTTAGAATAGCTAAACATTTCAACAAATCAAATCAATGTATCAGTAAAATATGCGTAGAAGAGGAAATATCCAAATGTTCTGGGTAGTTAGTTTAACTTTATTAATCAGTTTTATAAGTCTATTGCCTATATTCCAAGGCTTGATTCGGTTTCCATTGGATATTTTTGGAAAGTTATGGGGTTATGCTCCTAATCAATTCCTATTCTTGTTTGTGCCATTTCCCGTCGCAGCATTTACTACTTTTGTTGTATTTTCAAATATTCTAAAAAAATTTGGAACTACCAGTCCCAAAGATTCGATTTTGCGTTGGCTCTTCAGTAATTGGCCAGTTGTAATTCTAATTGGTACAATTTTAGTTTCATTAGTTACTATTGCTGACTATTTTTACACAGCAAAAGTTTTTGATCGCTTTGAGCAGGAATATGCAGTAAAAGCTTTAGAATCAGCTGATATTTTGAGAAATAGAATAGAGCAACATTTGGAACCTAAAGAGAGATTGCAGGAACAGAAAAATATTAATAATGAGGCAAAATCAAAAATTAAATCTTTTGGAAAGGAATATATACCAACGAAACAAGAGATTTTATCTCTTGAACCCTCAGTGTATATGAAGCTAATTCTTAACTCTCAAGTACAAAGGGAATGGAAACTGCTAAATCCAACAGCTCATGTACTAAGCACATTACAGCTTTTCTTTGTTCTTGTGACTGCTTTCGTTTGTTTCTTTTCTATTGCTATGGTGTACTTAGGAATTCAGGATGGTTATAGAATGAGTGGAGTAGTTAATGTACTAACATTTTCGGTAATTTCATTTTCTACATATCCCCTTTGCTATAGATATTTTATAGCTGAAATGAAACTAATTACTGATGTAATATCTACAATTGGGGGAGATGTTTTGGCTTTTATTCTGATTTCTGTAGCAGCAGGTTTAGTTTTAACTATAGATCCTCATAGAAGAGATTTCCTTAGTATATTTATTCGTGGATTACCCTTTTTCTTTGTTATTGCTCCTGGTGCATATCTTGTTATTAGCGGTCCTTTATACCTGAGAAGCATAATTGGTATAGATACCAATCCTGGAGTCAGAATTAGTCTCTTTATCGTGATGATTTTGCTAGCTGCAATGATTGTTCTTGTAAGTTGGCCAAGAGAAGTATCTAATAATATTTAGATTGTCATCTTTAGTAACTGTAAACATCGAGATAATTAACTGCAAACGCAGTTAATTATTTTTGTGCATGTAACAAGTTCCGCAATTGACCATAGTTAATCTCTTTGTCAGATAATAAGTGTGACTTAGGCAAAGGTTTTGACTTATCGGGGGTAGGCAATATATGAGAAGAGGAAGGTTTTTCTTGTTTAGGCATTAGATAGGGTAAAATAAAATCACTTACATTATCTCCAATTATTCCTACCAACACAATTCCTATCCACAGCCAGATTTGCCAATAAGACTGTTTCTGTCGAGTGATTGAGTCACTTTGCACAACTGTTTGTTTTTGCTGCTCTGCTAAAGGGTGTTGAATTTTTGCTGAATCAGCAAACTGCTGATTTTGCAATTTAGACTTAGCCCAATCCAACAAGCCAAGAGGATTTTCGCTCTTTATTGACAACCATTGCTTCAGGTTTTGTTGGAGATCATGAGGAATATCGCTGACTACCAAACAGGCAACAAAGTCGTGGACTGTATTACTAGCACTTTGATTCTCATCAGTTATGCCCTTCAGTTTTTCACCAATTTCTCGAATGCTTTGCGGAAATTCACATGACCAAATTTCGGGACAACAAATTCGGTAAGCTTGGTCAATGATCTGCCATGACTGATCCGCTAGTGGCTCCAGCAATTCCAGTAATTCATAAACATCTAGCGATCTCAATGCTGGAAGAAGACTTTTTTTAGAAATCATGAAGCCTACTTTCGCTTGTGGTAGCTGTTTATCGCGGGCAACTACCATACCAATTACTCCCCGGATTGTCTCATCCCATACTGGCGCACCACTATAGCCAGGCATAATAGGATACCCTTGAGATTTTTCGTCCTCAAGTTGTACCCATTGATTAGTGACTACACCTTTAGTCACAGCAGATACCCAAAGTCCATGTGGATGCCCTATGGGAAAACCAAAAATTTTGCATGGATGGGCTTGTTGAGGATCATTGATTGGTTGTAGCTGCATTGGATGAACACCTTGGGGTGCAGTCTCTAACAATTTCAGTACTGCAATATCTTCATTAGTCGATGAAAAGCCTTTTGGTATCCACACTACGACTTCTGCCTTAATCTTAAGGTTAGTAGTCACCAAAGGGAAATCTAGCTCGATCTTGCCACAGGGTTTATCCGAGCTTGATTGAGAATTACCCAAAACTGACTCAACCACATGGGCACAGGTAAGCAAATAGCATTTGTAGACCAAAAATCCTACACCTACACCAATCCCCTTTGCATTGTAGATTCGGGCAATCCCAGTCTTAAACTTTTCAAAGTCCTCTTCTGGCATTAGTTAGCCTTTTCGTTTTTCCACTTTAGCGTGACTTCAAAGTTAACTTCACCACCAATGGTTGTAAAGATGGCTCCGGCATCGGCGGTTAGTTTTATCCCAAACTTCACCTCTATTTCATCAGCAGGGGTGTTCAACCCCTTGAGTTTATTGAGGATACTAGATGCTAGTGGCTTTACTTTATCCAGCGCTTCTTCAAAGGTCTGCTGTGCCTGTATAATCATCCGTCCTGAAGGCAAGGAAACCCGCTCGATTGCTCCCACTTCAGTTTCCTGAACTTCAATCAAAACTGTAGTATTATCCTGTAGGGTAAACTCTACTAACTCCATTATCAATTTTTGCCCTTAATAAACTGCCATCTCTATTTTTCCCATCAAACATAACAGAAAATATACGGTTTAGCTGGAAAATTAGTAAACTATTTATACAATTGCAAGACAAAATACGGTTACCTTTGGAGACAGGACTTACGCAACTGGCACAAAGCACGGGCAGGTAGACAAAGGCAAACACCTGAAGGGGTGACAAGCATCTGCCAAACTAGATATAGCAAGCCTTTTAGCCCAATTCCCTTCAAAAATATTGTCTGGCTTTTGTGCAACAAAACTGGCACATTTGACCAGAGTATGGGATGAATCCACAAAGCGATCGCTATTTTATTGTCAATAAGCCTGTCAATAAGACTTGATCTTTTCGGAGGTCAAATAGATTAAAAGTTTTATGGGCACAGGTTTTAACGGTCTTGTCACCCCGTCAGCAACAGCACCTAAAAGCTAACCCTTGTAAAGGCGCATAGCTAGCTATTGGTGTCAACTTAGCATGAAAATCTACCTAGAACCAGCTTTTAGATTGTCTCGTTCCCAGTCTGAGACTGGGAATGCCGTTCTAGAGGCTCCGCCTCCCTTGCTGGCGGCAGAGCCGCTATTGAAGAGCATTTCCAGCCTTTGGCTGGAAACGAGGTTTTAAAATGGTTTGCGCTTAAGTTGACACCAATGACAGCTAGCTATCCACCCTAGTAAGTATTCACACAATTGAGATATAAAAGTATTTTAATAACGCATCTACCTTATGGAGTATTTTATACAAAATATAAATAAATATTTATATAGTTATTTAAAAATCATGTAATTTCAGTATTCAAACCTGACGCTGTAAAGCTGAGAACTCAACGTATTGCTGTCTATCGGAGATAACGGAACCAAAAGAGGAATGTCATCATTAGGAGATGTACCTTTGGTCAGAGATGTCAAGTAGGTGAAATATTTATTAATATTATTAATAGATAGTAAATGTAAATTCAGGTCAGGAATCCGAAAAAATTCCTCATGGCAGGTATTTAGCATCAATCACCAGATTCTTCACCAACCGAACAGAAGATTATGAAAGATCAAAAACGATCAGACTCTAAAGAATTCGTCGGAAATCTCAAGAATGGGATTTGGCTATTTGGCCTGTCATCCTGGGTATTTGGCATTACCGATCGCAGTATTGCTTCATTTGCAGATGGCTATCTATCTGCTTTGGATTTGACACAACTATTCACAGCGGCTACGTTCTTTGTGGCGTGGCTATTTTTGAAACCCACATCCAGAGTGTGAGTTAACTAACTGATTAGTATCCAGTCACTTTTGATGCTAGTGCGATCGAGATTTAGAAAGTTATCTATTTGATGCCATAAGGGGTGCGTAACAGAATGCATAAATTATTTTGCATTGATCGCTATCAAGGTAATTCGTAAAATCTCCGAATTACCCTGATTTCGAGTTATTACGGGAGAGAATCAGGATCTATACCCAGCATTTGGGCACGTTCTGTCGGCGTTAGTAATTTGATTTTGGTGTATCTAAAAAAATTTTTCTAATTTTCCGGAATTGATTATGCTCAAGTGGTAGTCTTTATCAGAGAAGCGATTTATACTGAAACTCTATAACGAAACCTTCGGGGTATATAACCCCATTACGGATTAAAAGCCCGGTCTTCATGGCCGGGCTTTTGCCAAGAAATAAAAAATTGGGGTAACTCTGGAAAATCCCAGAATTACCCCAAATTTTAAAAGTTACGAATTGTTCTTAACTTTTAACTCTTGTAAAGACGCGATTAATGAGCCAGCGCGTTGCGGGGGTTCCCCCCGTTGTAGCGACTGGCGTCGCGTCTCTACTCCTAACTCCTCATTAAATTAGGCAAATGCAGCAGTTGTCACATCGTTGTTCGAGAGAATTTCTTGCAACTCTTCAGCGTCTACTGTTTCTTTATCAACCAGCATTTGCGCTAGCTGATCTAGAACGTGGCGGTTGCCTACTAACACTTCTTTAGCGCGTGTATAGGCTACATCTACAAGTTTGCGGACTTCTTCATCAATGGCGGCGGCGGTTTCTTCAGAAAAATCGCGCTCTGACATGATATCTCGTCCGAGGAACATGTTACCTTGTTGACGACCAAGGGCAACAGGGCCTAAGCGATCGCTCATCCCAAATCGGGTGATCATCTGACGAGCAACACGGGCTACTTGTTGGAGGTCATTAGAAGCACCAGTGGTAACTTCTTCTTCACCAAAGATTAATTCTTCAGCAATTCGACCACCCAAAGCCACAGCCATCTGATTTTCCAGATAAGCGCGGCTATATAAACCAGTATCCATCCGGTCTTCACTAGGGGTAAACCAAGTTAAACCACCTGCACGACCGCGAGGGATGATGCTAATTTTTTGTACTGGGTCATAATCTGGCATCAAAGCACCAACTAAAGCGTGACCGGCTTCGTGATATGCCACCAAGGTTTTGCGCTTTTCGCTCATTACTCGGTCTTTCTTCTCTGGACCAGCTAATACGCGATCAATCGCGTCGTTGATTTCATCCATCGAAATCTCAGTTAAATTCCGGCGTGCTGCCAGAATTGCGGCTTCATTCAACAGATTGGATAAATCTGCGCCAGTAAATCCAGGAGTCCGACGGGCAATTTTATCCAAGTCTACATCTTTCGCCAAGGTCTTACCACGAGCGTGTACCTTGAGGATTTCGCTGCGTCCGGCATAATCGGGACGGTCTACCACAACTTGACGGTCAAAGCGACCAGGACGCAATAGGGCTGCATCTAGGACATCGGGACGGTTGGTAGCGGCAATAATGATGATGCCAGTGTTACCTTCAAAGCCGTCCATTTCTGTGAGCAACTGGTTGAGGGTTTGTTCCCGCTCATCGTTGCCACCACCTAAACCTGCACCCCGCTGACGACCTACGGCGTCAATTTCATCAATGAAGACGATACAAGGAGCATTGGTCTTAGCTTGTTCAAATAAATCGCGGACGCGGGATGCACCCACACCGACGAACATTTCCACAAATTCTGAACCGGAGATTGAGAAGAAGGGTACACCTGCTTCACCAGCTACAGCCCGAGCTAGGAGGGTTTTACCAGTACCAGGAGGGCCAACTAACAGCACACCTTTAGGAATTTTTGCACCAACAGCAGTAAAGCGATCGGCGTTTTTCAGAAAGTCTACGACTTCGTTTAATTCCAACTTGGCTTGGTCAATACCAGCAACATCACCAAATGTCACCTGAGTTTGTGGTTCCATTTGCACTCTGGCTTTAGATTTGCCAAAGTTCATTGCTTGGCTACCCGGGCCACTTTGAGCGCGACGTAGTAAGAAGAATAAGCCAACCAAAAGCAATACAGGGAAAAATAAGCTGCTCAGTGCCTTAAACCAAAATCCTTCGTCGGTTTGGGGCAAAACAGAAATATCAACGCCTTTAGAAGTCAGAGTATTGATCAAGTCTGGATCGTTGACTAAGGTAACAATCCGTTTAGCTGGGTCATATTTGGGTGTAACCAGTGCTGTGGAGCGGTCTGCACTCAAACTAACTTTTTCGACTCTGCCTTGCTGAACTTCTTGAATAAAGCGACTATATCGCCATGTCTCTCTGCTTTGGGGTTGTTTGTCAAAAAATGCTGTTCCCAGCGCAATGACGACAATAAACAGCAGTGCGTACAGCCCTGCATTTCTCCATCTTTTATTCACTAAGGTCTATCCTCCGGTATTTTTCGCGCAATCGCCTAGCTTCTCTGCTCGGAAAGGTGATTATTAAGAATTATGTTAACTTATCTTAAGATATAACAAATTTGGCGTGGCTGTCATGCTAAAAAAGCTCCCTTATTAGCTGAAAACTATGATGGTAGGGATTATATTGTAGCGACCCTGAAGGCAGATGAACGGTATGAATGGGAATAATTTCTACCACACTATTAGTGTAGGCGATCGCTTCAAATCTCTGGACTAACTCGACGCTCCAAGTTTCTTCTCGTACTGGCTGCTGGTGGTTTTGCAACCAGTTTACAAGTTGCGATCGCACAATTCCCGGCAAAATTCCGGCCTTTATTGGTGGCGTGTACCAACTGCGATCGTACCATCCCCAAAGGTTGCCTGTACTGGTTTCTAGCCAATTTCCTTGAGTATCGACTAATATTGCTTCTTGAGCATCTAAGCTAATTTTTGCCAACCAAGCACTCAAATAGTTTCCAGTTTTATGAGAGGGGAGAGAGCGAGAAAATTCTGAACTGGCAACAGCGCACAAAATGCCACTATTTTGTTTTTCTGTCAAATCTGGGGGTAAAAATCTGCCAGTTATCCATTCCCGTCCATCGGGAAACAGGGTAATTCTGAGAACGGGGAAGCGTGCGAGGAGAATTTCAGCACCTTGACGCAGACGGTTCCAATCCGGTTGCTTCCACCCAAAAGTTTGTAGTGAGAAGAGTAAGCGATCGCAATGTGCTTGCCAATTAGTTAAATTACTATTTAGAGAGTTCTCATAAACCCGCAATGTTGTAAAAACAGTTGCGCCATAAAGTAAACCTGGATCGTTAATGTTTAATTCTAGGGTTTGAGAGTGAATTAATTTGCCGTCATACCAAAAAATATTATTTGTCATAAGCTGTTCCACATCTAAGTTGCATAAATGCTAAATTAGATATATTCAAGTAA
>CAXUOL010000231.1:0-8956 GCA_964252435.1 uncultured Nostoc sp. | reverse complement strand
AGCATGGAATGTCTGACTTAATTCTGTTTTGGCATCGGCGCGATTTACGCATTTCTGACAATACGGGACTGGCTGCGGCAAAACGGCAGAGTCCGAAGGTTGTGGGCGTGTTTTGCCTCGATCCGCATATTCTAGAACGGGATGATGTTGCTCCTGTGAGAGTAACTTATATGATTGGCTGTTTGCAGAAACTCCAAGAGCGATATGCTGAAGTTGGTAGCCAGTTGTTAATACTCCACGCCGATCCTGTACAAGCGATACCAGCTTTAGCAGAGGCTTTGACAGCCAAAGCTGTTTTTTGGAATTGGGATGTAGAGCCTTATTCACAAGAACGCGATCGCACCATTATAAATGCCCTCAAAGAAAAAGGTATTGAGTTTCTTAACCAAAACTGGGATCAAATCCTCAACTCACCAGAGGAGTTACGCACGGGTAGTAACAGTCCTTATACGGTTTACACCCCCTTCTGGAAAAATTGGCTTACTAAACCAAAGGCTCAACCAGTAGAAACACTGCAAAATGTTGAGGGATTAACAGAAGCTGAACAGAAAATCGCCAAACTTACAGGAGCCTTAACATTACCTTCAGCAAAAGATTTAGGATTTATTTGGGATGGAGAATTGATTATTTCACCGGGAGAGGCGGCGGCACAAGAACGATTAGAAGAATTTACTAATAAAGCTATTACTGAATATCAAGAACAGCGCAATTTTCCCGCAGTTGACGGAACATCGCAACTGAGTGCAGCTTTAAAATTTGGGGTAATTGGCATTCGCACCGTTTGGCAAGCCACGATACAAGCACTGGAAAACAGCCGCAGTGAGGAAACAGCAGTTAATATCCGCACATGGCAACAGGAATTAGCTTGGCGGGAGTTTTATCAACACGCAATGTATAACTTCCCGGAATTAGCTGATGGTGCTTTCCGTGACACTTTTAAAAACTTTCCTTGGCAAACTAACGAAGAACATTTCCAAGCTTGGTGTGAGGGGAGAACAGGCTACCCCATTGTGGATGCAGCAATGCGTCAGTTAAACGAAAGCGGCTGGATGCATAACCGCTGTCGGATGATTGTTGCCAGTTTTCTCACTAAAGACTTGCTAATTAATCCCCAATTGGGAGAAAAATATTTTATGCAGCACCTGATTGATGGTGATTTATCTGCCAATAATGGCGGTTGGCAATGGAGTGCTTCTAGCGGCATGGACCCCAAACCTGTGCGGATTTTCAACCCAGCCAGTCAAACACAAAAATTCGATCCAGAGGGGGAATATATTCGGCAATGGGTATCAGAATTGCGGTCTGTAGATACAGAATATTTAGTTACTGGGAAAATTCCACCTTTAGAACGTCATGCTGTTGGCTATCCTGAACCAATTGTGGATCATAAAATCCAACAACAGCAGTTTAAACAGCTTTATCAACAGCAAAAAAATATTAGTAATGGTGAGTAAAATTGTTGGTTTTTTAATAGACATTTCCAAAAAATCTGTCCTACATTCCGCAGTTCTATTTTGAGACCCCTCTTATTTGCAAATAATGTGGGTTTCAAAATTGCCTTGTTTGCGGTTTTAAGTGTTTATGTTTGTAGTTTGTTACACCTAGTATTTGGTTGATTTCTTCTACCAAACACATTTGGTCAATTATGCCTTGCCTGCCACTATCTTGCAGTGGTCAATATCTTGTACTCTTATTTTTAATGCTGATGATGTCATTTATCAAAAATATCATCAATCTCTTTACTTACCTGCAGAATGTGAGTCAGCCTACTGGAGAAAAACACATGAACACGATCGCAGTGAAAGACGGCATAGAGATTTACTACAAGGATTGGGGCAGCGGTCAGCCCATCGTTTTCTCGCATGGTTGGCCTCTATCGGCAGACGACTGGGACAACCAAATGATGTTCTTCTTAAATCACGGCTATCGCGTCATCGCGCATGATCGGCGAGGGCATGGACGCTCGAGCCAAGGCGGCGACGGACACGACATGGATCATTACGCCGATGACCTCGCTGCGCTTACCGCGCATCTCGACTTAAAGAACGCCATCCACGTTGGACACTCGACTGGCGGCGGTGAGGTGACACGCTACATTGCGCGCCACGGTGAAAGCCGCGTCGCGAAGGCCGTTCTCATTAGCGCCGTGCCACCACTGATGGTGAAGACCCCAGCGAATCCCGGCGGTCTACCTAAAGAGGTGTTTGACGACTTTCAGGCGCAGGTTGCCGCCAATCGGGCGCAATTTTATTGGGATGTACCGAGCGGACCCTTTTACGGTTACAACCGACCGGGCGCGAAAGCGTCGCAAGGCGTGATTGAGAATTGGTGGCGCCAGAGCATGATGGGCGGTATCAAGGCGCATTATGATGGCATCGTGGCCTTCTCCCAAACCGACTTTACCGAGGATCTTAAAAAGTTCTCTGTGCCAACTTTGGTAATGCACGGCGATGATGACCAGATAGTCCCCTATGCCGACTCCGCCCCACTGAGCGCTAAGTTGGTCAAGGGCGCGGTATTGAAAACCTACAAGGGTTTCCCGCACGGTATGCCGACGACAAATGCAGACCAGATCAATGCCGATCTTCTCGAATTCATTCAGTCGTAAACGTAAACCCTCGGTTCTCAAGAAAGTCTCCATACTGCCACCCCAAAGCGTCTAACCAGGCGATGCAGCGAACCGCGCCTGCTCCGATGCGTGGCTTTGGTACAGTGTGTTCGTCCACCTTGCAGCCATGTGCGGTCGCTGATCTTGTCTCTCGTTAGCCCTCAATCTGTTGATAGGGCGTAGCGAGAGGTCATCTTTGGGTTGTGATGTCCAGGTGAGCGGCAATGCGATCGCAGATTCTCGGTAGTCTGGGTTTACGTCTTGACAGGTAAACGAGAAATTGTCCATAAAAAGAGCAGGAAGATTAAGTAAATTGCGCCAATTAGCCCAAATTCAATCAGAGGAATATAAGTTACTTCGTAAATTCTGCCCAAACCACGTTCAGTCAATCCATAAACCGCAAGTACACTCACTAAAAAAGCACCGTAGATAGTACGTTTAGTCAAGATACCCACAGGTAAACCGTGGAGTTGAGTAAGCACCAGAATGCCCAGAAAACCAAAGAGAAATGTGGGCCACTTGCTTTGTCCTAGCATCAATGACACAATCACACTATGCAAAAGCACCGTAATTTCCAAAGTGAATGTCCACCAACGGTTTACATGAGTGCGGTTAAATATCAACGACGATTGGAGCAGAAGCAAGAACATATAGAGGAAACCAATTAAGTGCCCCAAAGTCGCTTCCATTGGATGATACCAGAAGGTGTAGATAGCGGCGAAGGAGAAAAAATAGCCGTGGTACAGTTTGATAATTTGCAAAAACTGTTGATGGAATGGAACAGAATTGCCAAAAAACAAACCGCGTCGAGGTGTTTCTAAAATCAGTACGAAGACTAGTAGGAATACAACTGCACCTTGAGAAGCCCAAATTGATGTATCTTGAGCTAGAGCATCGTACCACATATAGGTCTGAAGGAAGTGTAAAGCAATGAATGCACCATTAATGGCAAGCATGAGGTAATTTATCGGATGCAACGCCGATTTGTATTTCAACTGCGATCGCTGCGCCCACAAGATACACGCCCAGATGCTAAACTGATGCCCAAGGTACATACCCCAAGCCGTCGCTCGACTCCAAAAGGTTGGTTGGGGAAGCTTCCAGTAGTACCAGTTTAATCCTTGATCGGGAAGTTTGATGATGCTTGCAGGAATGCTCCCACCGATCCAAATTGCGTAGGTGAGGAGGATGCTTACAAAGATGCCTAAAAATAATATTCGGCGACCTGTCATGTTAATTCGTAATTCGTAATACTTCGGCAGCCGAGCAAGTCTATAAATACAGTCAAAAATAAGACTAATATAGCCCTGCGATTATTTTTACTCTCCATCTGTGCAATTCCATTTTATAAAAAAGATGTGTAACTTGGATTAGTTTTAAGAACATCAGGGAATGCTTGATTGTAAAGAGCTATTGATTACAAATAGTAATCAATACAAGCAAAATGTTTGAATTTCAGTGTGGTTGAGCAAAATAGCATGGAACAAACCCATGATAAAAATCAAGCCAATAATACTACTAATGAAAGCAACTATAATTTCGTGCTTCCGTATGGCTTTTTGGATCTTAGCGTCTATGATATTTTCTAATTCTTTGTATAACATTGAGTTGAATTTTGTTAAAGACAAGAATTATCTGGAACTTACGTTACGTACTTACATAAGTTTGAGTATGTCCGAAATCTCTAACTTATTAAATGAAACCTATTTCGATGCTGTGGGAGTATCAAGTATATTAACGTCGTTTCAAAACAGCACCTGAAATACCAAAAGCTAATATCGCTAAGGTATAAGTTGGTTCGGGAACTGCAAGAATGCTTACCTGATTAATAGCCAAGCCGTATTGTGGAGCAGAACTGCTAAAAACAAGTCGTGAGATGTTTGGAGTGTCACTACGAATCCCCAAGAATACTGCCGAATTATCTAATGCTAAAGACGAAATATTTGGAACTGAGAAAGTACCCAATAGGTTATTGGCATTATCAAAAGCGGCAATCGAATTTTCAATTTTCAATTTACTAGTGTCTACAGCTATCTGAGTTCCAGCGCCAAAAACCGGCTGGGCAAAACTAATCGAAAAAGGCCCGCCGTTGCCCTGAGTACCAGGATCGGGAGTACCAGGAGGAAGAGGGATAAAACCTGTTGGATCTATACCTCCGAAGAGAATAAAATCACCTAGACCGAAGTTACTCCGAATGCCAGGTGAAGGTAAAGTTTGAAAGACAAATGGTGGAGTAATTTGAGGTTTATTAGTTGGAGTTATATTTATATCCAAGCCTAAACCATGTTGCGATGTTGCTGAAAAAGAGTTAGGTAAAAAAGCAGAAAAATCAAGGGTAGAGGGATTAAATACTTTACCTAAACTTTCCCAATTAACTTGATCATTACCTCCTAAACCAGCGCGCTCAGTTACTAAAAATGTAGCGGCTTTAACTGGTAATGGGAGAACTGTTATTATGGCTGTGATTGCTAAAAAATATTTTACAGATAACTTAAATAATTGATTGCTCGTAACTTCCACAAGGTTTACTCCTTAATTTTTTAAGATAATATCATCAAAATGCAACAATTAAATATTCATGATGAGACAATGCCTTGCTCAGATCGAGAGAGTTAAAGCAATTACTGCGATCGCGCCGACTACCCTTAAATGTGTGCGTCATTGGCGGTTATTACCAGTCAACTTTTATTGTTCTCTCTCCACGATCAATTAGATTATTTCCAAGCCTAACAAAGATATTGTCATTGCCTCCACGAGCAAAAATCTGGTCATCCTTACTAGTACATACCAATAAATCACTATTAGGAATACAATAATAATAGATATAAAATATTCCTTGATAGTTTTGTATATCAAATGTATTTGATATTTGCAATCCTGACATACTACAAATATCAAAATTATAAATTTCTGATGAAATATACCTCAAAACAGTTAATTATATTTTATATCTCTGGTGAAATAAAAATACAATTATTTATTTTTTTAAATTATTTAATTTCTTCAAGGTTATCAAAAATGCGGGCGCTATTGTGTTGAAAATATCGGCAAGCAATAAAATATAGGACTCATACAGGAGATTTCAACTTCTCTACGAACGCGAACAGCGTGTCGGAGACAGACGCTACGTCAACGTCAGGTAAAGAAATACCCACCGGCGCGATCGCACACACCCGAACTCAACTTTTAGCGCACTGGTTAGGCAGGCAATGCCCGACTTGTTCGCTTCCCACTATGAAAGCAAGTGGGGTGAGGGTTGAGTTCGGGTATAGTTCCAACAAATAGATTATGCAATATTGTAGGGTATTTTTTTATTTGTCAGTGCTTTATGGCAATTTATAGCTACCAACACGTAGATTTAACTGACCTTGGCGCGGGTTATGGCTGAATATAAATGCGCCTTCTTCGCTTTCCCCACTAGATAAAAAGTCAATTTGTTGCTCTCCTGTTTCTGTAACTTTGCCGTCAATCATTAACTCAGCCATAATTTGAACTGACTCAGCTGTATCTCCTCCACTATTCACAACTTCAAAAGGAACATAAAACTGGCCATTGATTTCTCGAATTGTTTGTTTTTTAGTGACAGAAAGGATGGGAGGTTGATTTTTTTCGTTCAGCCAAGTGTAGCCTACTAGACTCACAATAATTGCTAGGATGAATGAGGCGATGCTGAATGTTATCCACTCAGCCATTGAGCGCTTTGGTTGTTGTTCTGTTTTAGTCATATTGCTAACCTTCCAGCTGCACCACCAATAGTTGCAGGTAAGCCCAGTATTAATGTGTGATCTAACCACATTGTCCAGGGGTCGCTAAAAGTTAATTTTTGAAAGAACCACAGCATAAAAGCGCCTGCTAGCAATGATACTAAGTAGGACATAATAGTTTCGCTTGATGGCCGTTGAAAAATTCCTTTTTGCTCTTTACGTTTTTGCTGGTTAGAAAAACCTGCTTGAAATACAATGCCATAAGAAATCAGCAAAGATGCGGCGATCATTGCCAACTCCCAAGGTGGAGAGGTTGCGGCTGCAAGCATAGGAATTTCATCTGTGGGAGCGATGTTAAATGCAATTATGGTTGCACCAATCAGGGTTCCACCCACATCCACAAAAGTGGCGTGTAACTCATCACCTTTGTTCTTGGTTGTGCTATTTTCCCGATCGCTTGCTTGTCCTTTTCCATTGCTGTTTTCAGTCTCTCCCAAAAACTGATTCGCTAATGCTACACCGAGAGCGAAGGGCACACTTTCAAAGATGATTTTACCTAAAGATTCCTTTAGGGAGGTTTCTGGTGTCAATTCTTGCAATAGTAATAGCACAAAGGTAGAACAAGCTATTCCGATCGCGATCGCTTCAACGGTATCCATTACAGCTTGATGAGCGAGTCCTGTATATCTGCGTTTGCGAAAGCCTTCTGTGTAATTGAGCAAGTAAACCACAATAAACATTAATGCGATCGCCGTCATGATAAATTGTGCTTTTGCCAGCGATCCAATCCACCAAACCTCCATTGTGTACAGCAAGGGTATGCCAAATAAAAAACCTCCACAAGCACCTCGAATGATGTCATTAATCTCATTCTTCCAGACATTTTTTTGACTTTTTGTTGCCACTCCTTTATTTTCCTTTTATTTAAATTTTGCTTTAACTTATAGTTCATTTATTGGGGAAAAAGTTATTTTTTTAATATATATAAATCTTCTTTATCAGATGTTCATATTTTACATTGTGTGCTGTTGTGCTGAACGACATCTATCTTAAGATAATATAATTTACCAAAATATTCTCTCGGTTGATAGAAGTAAAAAACAATACACAACTGTTAAATTATGTAATAGCTTAGGAACTTCCAAGTAATAAAATAACCGAATATTTTATTATTTGTAGGATGAGCGTTTTGCCCGTCCTGTGAAATGGGCGGGCTTTTCGGATCACTTTGCAAGTAGTAGTAATTTATTTTTGGAGTTCCCTAAATCAACTACAAGCTGGAGATAAAAACCATGAGTGCCGAAAAGAGAATAGAAGCGACTGCAAAAAATATTGAAGGAAAAATTCAAGAGGTTGTGGGTGAAGTCACAGGTAATCCACAAGATAAAACTGAAGGACAAGCAAAGCAAGCTGAAGCCCAAGTTACTCACACCGTAGAAAATATTAAAGACGAACTCAAGAAAGCTTTAGAATAATTTCGCTTGTCTAGCGCAAAATAGCGATTTTAGCGATGATTGACTCCTAAATTTGTAACTTTAATTGCTCCACTTGCTATAAGTTAGTGGGGTTTTTTGTAGCGTAAAATCTGAAGTGTTAGTTACTAATAATATTGTACATTAACTCATTATTTGTCAATTTAACAAAATATTGTCACAGCATTTTGAAGAAGAATTCAGAAGTCAGAATTCAGGAGTCAGAATGAATCAGTAGGGGATTCAGACCCGCCACTGATTGAAGACCACTAAATCTTTGATTTAGTGGGGGTCTTAAACCCGGTTATTCAGACGCTCTCTACGAGACGCTAAAAGCGAACGAGTACTCGCTTGCCGCCGGCGCTATCCGCCACTCGCATAAAATTCATTCTTTCTGAATTCTGGCTCCTGACTCCTGAATTCTGTTTTGATAAATACCTAAAATCCTGACATAGCAAGGATTATGCCAGGGCTTATACATCTTCTTTTTACCCAAATATTGCTTTGAAATGAACCTAATTGAATTAGAGTGTTAAAATATTGATATTTCACACCTGCGCCTACCCATGAACGAACAGCGCCAGCAAGCTTATCTCGATTTGATTGAAAGACTGCTGAAGTGTCCGAGTGAAGAAGAAGCAATTTTTCAAGCTAACCAAGATTTACTTGATGCTGAATTCTTGCAAATGCTGGAAGCTGCGGTGAAACAGCAGGGGGATGAAAATGTAGCGAAAAGGTTAAAAAATCTGGCAAATCAGTTGAGGGAAGCGTTGAATTTATCCTCACCAACTGCTGGGAACATTTCAGAAGAAGATTCACAAGTGCAGCAATTCTTGGGGAAGGTACTGCGAGCAACAGCAGACAGTAAAGGTGACGCGCAGGTAGTTTACCCGTTGCTGACAGAAAACACACAATATCTCAATCTAAATTTAGCAGAAGTCTTGCGGCGTTGGGCGACAAATAAACTGGCGGAAGTTGAGACAGATGAAGCACAATCCATCGCCGCAGTTATTGTCGATTTTAGTAATCTGATTCAGGAATTCCCCTCGGTTGACAAAGCCAGCAACATGGAAATTGCGATCGCTGGTTATGAAGTCGTGTTAACGGTGTTCACCAAAGACGCCTTCCCCCAAGATTGGGCAAACACGCAATCTAATCTGGGGATTGCTTAC
>CAXUOL010000230.1:2958-8975 GCA_964252435.1 uncultured Nostoc sp. | reverse complement strand
TTTGGTTCCTGTAAATAAGCAGATAAATGCATTCTAGCAAGGCTATTAGATTCCTTTTGCCAGCGCTTGTGCCAATGTAACGCCCAAAAATTTTCTGAGTTAGGGACGAATGATGAAGACTCCAAGCAATTTTGAATATTTCGATGCAGTTTGATATCAATCAACCATTTGCTGAATCTGTCTTCTTCCAACTCAACAAAGGTTGAGAACATCTCGATAATTTTTTGACGAGGACGCATAAGCAGTTAAAAATTTCAATTAATCCGAACTTAAGCAACTATGAAAGCCGCAGACACCTCTGTAGAGAATTGCAAGATACTGGTTTTCTAATTTGCAATTCAATAGCGCACATATTTTATTCCTTGATGTTTTTTGAAAATAACTCTATTCATATTCTGTTGAATCTAGATAATTTAGTTAGTTTAAAGTTAAATTGGCGTAAAAAGCGATTTTAGGCATTGTATAAATGCGGCAAAAAGGAAGTAAATACTGGTTGATAAGGTTTAGCAAGATATTGTCTCTTAAGTTTTTGAAAATTACCTTGCCAATTTTCGTGTGTCAGGAAGTGTTTATCGATTAGCGGTTGTACACCCATACGCTCTATTTGAGTTAGAAGTATAGGTATATCATCGACTCCTTTGTTTGTAATTATGGGTTCAGTAGCCACAGTTGCGAACATATACCGAATCAAGTCTTTTTGGGAATATACCCTTCGGTATACTTTTGACTATTTACTTTTCCTATTACCGTTTTTTTATAAAGCTGCGCCAAATCCTAGATTTTTTTCAACGCAAAGGTACGCGGAGGTTAGCACATAGGCGCTTCTCTACGAGACGCTACGCGAACGCCTTCCCGCAGGGTAGGTACGCAAAGGTTTTCTGAAAATAATTCGCTATGTCCCAAAATAATTAGACGCATCTTCATAGAGAATTGGTATAACTCCCTAAAAAATGGGCGAACCGATAGTAATTAAAGTTAATTGCTTATTATTCAGCTTAGTTTTTTGTTTTTAATATGTCTGTAGATAGCTGCAATATTGCGGGCATCATCAATACCACGATGGTGTGTGCCTTTTAATTCTATCCCCAACTCATTGAGAGCCTGTGCCATGCCAAATTTTTTAGATACGCCAAGATATTCCGAAAATTCCTCTTTGATATTTATATGTTCTGAAGTAAAAGGATAGGGAAAATTATGAAACGCGCAATCTTGAATAAATTGCTTTTTGTCGTAATTACCCCAAGAACAAAAAATATAGTTGGGAAATAAATTAATCCATTCTTTAAAGCGAGAAATTGCCTCGATAAATTTTGGTGCTTTGTCAACATCTTGCTGCCGAATACTAGTCAATTCTGTGCAAAAACCTGTCAGTTGCGGATGTCTCACAGGTTGGATGAATTGCTGAAACTCTGAATCAATTTCCCACGTTGTTCGATTGAGCATCACTCCACCGATTTCAATGATTTCCATTTGGTGACGGGGAATAGTTTTACTGTCACAGCATGTAGCTTCCAAATCGACTATCAGATAATAGTGGCATATTTTAGTATTCATATTAGGTAATAAAGATTGATCATCAATGTTAGTAATTATTTATACATAGTTGTATAAACTTTACATAACTGTTTTTGTAATGTAATTGTATTAATTATACTACAAAAGTGTGATAAATACAGCCTGTAAGATCACAACGAATTTAGATTGACAAAAAAGGTTTAACCCAACGGAATTGAATAGCGATATCAAGAGCGATCGCAGCCAGCGCAAACCATAACAAACTTTCTGCCGCCAACACCAAAAAAGGCCAAATTGTGCTGTGAGAATTCCACCCAAGTTCTATCTGAGTTAATCCGCGCACCAAGCCAAAAGCTAATACACTACCAGCTTTGAGTTGGGGATTTTGATCAGAACGGATGATATAGCGGTAGGTGACACCAAATAGGAAACCAGTAAAAGTTGCAACTGCACCACTTACCCACAAGTGCCAGTTAAGATCGCTTTGCAGACTTGCGAGTATCTGAAAATACTTTGCCAGTATAAAAGTATTCAACAGATTACCCATCGCAAAAGCGAAACATACAGATAATCCCCCAACTATTCCAGCCTTGAGAGATTCTATGCGTTCTGCCATTAATTGAGGATCTAAAGTTGCGCTCACTCTATATATAAATTAGGGATTGGGTATTGGGAAAACTCTTCCCCAGTCTCCAATATGATAAATGCTAGAGCAGTTTTATAATTAATTAAATGTCGTTCTCATGTCGGAATTTTGATGATAAACTCGGTTCCCATGCCTAGTTGAGAATTCACTTCTAATACACCTTTGTGTTTATCTACAACAATTTGATATGCGATCGACAAGCCAAGTCCAGTGCCTTTATCAACAGTTTTTGTAGTAAACAACGGCTCAAACAAGCGTTTTTTAAGCCGTTCAGGAATACCAATCCCATTGTCAGCAATCCGAATTACAACCAATTGTTCAGAATCTATTTCTGTGGCAATTTTAATCTGAGGAATTAGAGCGTTCATTTTGCCTTGCATTATAGCTTCATCAAGGGCATCAACTGCATTTGCCAGAATATTCATAAATACTTGATTCATTTCCCCTAGATAGCATCTGACCTTTGGTAATACTCCATAACTTTTAATAACTTCAATGCGGGGATGATTGCCATTAGCATTGAGGCGGTGTTGCAAAATCATTAGTGTACTATCTAGTCCTTGATGCAAATCAGCAGATATTTTGGCATCTCTGTCTGAACGACAGAAGTTGCGGAGTGAATCAGAAATGTTCCTAATTCGTTCACTTCCTAGCTGGAGTGAGTTCAAGATTTTTAGCATATCTTCGAGAACAAAATTTAGATCCAAGTCCTCAATGGCATTGGTAATTTTGGCTGTTGGGTTTGGATACTCTTGTTCATATAGTAGGAACAACTTGGTTACTCCTGCAATGTGTTCTTGCAAGGGTGGAATATTGCTGGAAATAAAGTTGATAGGGTTATTAATTTCATGGCCGACACCAGCGATTAACTCTCCGAGTGTTGATAGTTTTTCTTGCTGCACTAGTTGGACTTGGGCTTGTTGCAAAGCCTTGGTGCGATCGCTAACTTGTTGTTCCAAAGATTCAGTCAATTGTTTGAGTTGTAAATGTACGCGCACTCTCGCAATGACTTCCTCGTGTGCAAATGGTTTAGGAATATAGTCTACTGCGCCAAGGGAAAATCCCTTGGTTTTGCTCTCTGTATCTGATAAAGCAGTAGTGAAAATAATCGGAATATTTTGGGTAACAGGATTGGCTTTCAGGCGGCGACAAGTTTCAAATCCGTCAATACCGGGCATTTGTACATCCAGCAAAATCAACTCTGGTTGATTGCGTTCGGCTTGAGCGATCGCACTTTCTCCATCGACTGCAACACGGAAACGAAAACCCTCACTATTGAGTGCTTCACACACGACAGATAAATTTGTCGGATTATCATCCACAATCAAAATAAATCCGTTATTTTGAGTTTTGCTCATGATGAATTTAAAACTGAATTTTAACTCAAATTAATGAATGTATTGTTGAATAAAAGTTTCCAAACGTTTGAGTTGGAAATTACTAGCCAGCTGGACGATTTGCTGGGTAAAAACGCTTAACTGCTCATTAGATGCAGAAAGTTCCTCAGCCAGTTCCAATATTTTTTGAATATCACCGTCTTCTGTTAGTTCGAGTAAATCTTGTAAAACCTCTTGAGCAGGATAAATTATCTCATTTTGTTGATCCAAACCACCAGTATAGGTTTTTTTGATTGCGTCTATTTTCCCATCAAAAATCCATTCCAGATGCAAAAATTGTCGTAGCATTTCCAGCAACGTTTCAGCTTCTACAGGCTTTGGTAAAAATGCATCTGCACCGACATCAAGACTCTTGTGCTGGTCGATTGCAAACACGCTGGCTGACGAAGCGATGACAGCAATTTCTTTAAATGGCCCAGACTGACGCAAACGCTCGATCAACTCAAATCCATTCAATATAGGCATTACTAGGTCAGTGATAATCATGTCTGGTTTGTAGACTAGAGCTTGTTCCCATGCTTCCTGACCCTGGCTAGCTTCTATCACAGTAAACCCAACTGGCTCTAGTAAATTTACAATTACCGATCGATTTTCCCATCTGTCATCCGCAATCAAAATGGTGCGTCTTTGTCCTTGATAACCAATAATAGTTCCTTGCTCAACCACCCTGGAAACCTTGGCCCAGTCCTTAGATTCTGGAAATTCTGCCTCAAACCAGAAAGTACTACCTTTACCAAATTCACTTTGCACTTGAATTTGACCATCCATCAATAAAACAATTTTTTGGCTGATTGCTAATCCCAAACCTGTACCTTCAGATTGTCGTTTTTGATTTCCCACTTGCTCAAAGGGCTGGAAGATTTTCTCAGCTTGTTCAGGGGTTATACCCGTGCCGGTATCTATTACCTGAAAGCGAATTTTGTAGTTAGTCTGTCCATTGGCATTTGATTGTTGAGCAATGACCTGAACTTTGAAGGTGACACTACCTTGATGAGTAAATTTAATGGCATTACTAAGCAAGTTAATCAGCACTTGTCGTAAGCGTTTTTCATCAGCATAAACGCCCGTTGGCAAATTAGGATCGAGTTGGATGTGAAATGCGATGACCTTTTGTTCTGCTCGGATGCGGCAAATTTCAGCCACGCTATCTATAAAGGCAGGTAAGTAGAAATCAACAGGATGCAATTCTAGTTTCCGAGCTTCTATTTTGGAGAGATCCAGGACATCATTAATTAGGGTTAAAAGATGGGAACCACACTGATAAATGATGCTGACTCCTTTACGTCCTTTCTCACTCAACGATTCTGTGCGTTGGAGAATTTGTGTATAGCCCAAGATGCCATTGAGAGGTGTGCGTAGTTCATGACTCATATTGGCGAGAAATTCACTCTTGGCTTGGCTGGAGTTTTGAGCGACTTCTTCTGCAAGGCGTAGTTCTTGCTCGATGCGCTTGCGCTCGACAATTTCGCTTGAAAGTGCTTGATTGATAATTTCTAACTGGGCGGGGCTGGGTAGCGTCAGAGCTTGAGGCATGAGATAAAATAACGCAAATGCCGTGTATATCGAAATAATGGCAGTTAAAGCTTTTAAAGCACCTGCAATCCAATAGTCTGGATGCCAAAGCGTCCAAATTTCCATCAAGTGCCCAGTACCGCAGACAATTATAAAAGCACCAAATAACAGAAAGACTCCATTGAAAGGAACGTCTTTGCGCTTGGAAATAAAGTAAATTAGTAGGAAAGGAATAGAATAATAGGCAAGAGCGATCGTGGCATCAGAAATAATGTGGAGCCAAACTAATCCAGTTTGCCAGAGATAACAATGTCCGTGGGGAATAAAACCGTTAGAGTCGAAAGGATAGTTAAAAAATGTTGGCATGATATTAGAGGTTGCTGGATTTGAAAGATATACCCAGGACTCTAGTATTCCCAAATAATCAAGTGGAAAAGCGCGATCGCTACTTTTTTAGATTAATTTTCATTATTACGTAGAATCCTAGCGTATCAATAAAAGATAGTATCTGGTTTGCGATCGCAAAACTTACAATGTCATTGATAAAAAAATCTCAGCCTGCCCAATCCCTGTATGATAAATATTAGAAACCTTTTGTAATTATTTGAAAAGTGGGACTATGGAGATTTTGACACTAGGTTGGGTATCGTTGTTAGTTGTGTTCACTTGGTCAATTGCAATGGTAGTGTGGGGACGTAACGGACTGTAGAGGCATTGTGGAAAGTCCATTCTTGAGTATTTTGGCTTTATTTGCTGTAGTGCTGCTCGTAGTAGTTACTGGTGGTATTGGTTATTTGACCCTGGCAGATTGGCGCGATCGCCGTCGCCGAGATGAAGAAAAACGCACCACCCGCAGCGCCACTCCCAAGCGGCGATAATTTTCTTTTGGTTGAAAAATATTTTTGTCGGGACACGATACCATAGTGTGCCGAGACGTTTTTTTATTT
>CAXUOL010000230.1:0-2948 GCA_964252435.1 uncultured Nostoc sp. | reverse complement strand
CACCACCCACGGTTTATAATTTTTTTTTTTTTTATAATTTTTTTTTTGGGCCCACAAAACACCCGTTCCCCCCGACACTATTTTGTATGACATTCCCATGAAATAACTGTTACCTTTGCGATCGCAACGGGAATCATGAAGTAGAAGACTTTCAATATTTAAAGTCCCACTGGGAATGGAAAACTCCTCTACTACTCAACCCATACAACCAAATTCAGAACAGCAAGAATCTGATTCAGACGTGACATTCTCCTTGCGTCAGAATGAGCAACAAAAAGCCTTATCTGGAGTTATTGCCCGCATTCGGGAGTCTCTAGACATAGAAACTATCTTCAAAATTACAGTCACTCAAGTCCGCCAACTTCTGAAAAGCGATCGGGTTAGCGTGTTTCGTTTTTATCCTGATTTGGCATGGGAAGGGGAATTTATCTATGAAGGTGTGGCAACAGAATGGGATTCGGCATTAGCAGCCAAACTGCACGACCACTGCTTTAGTGAGGAGTTCGCAGGACTTTATCAGCAAGGTCGAATTAGAGCAATAGCTGATATTTATCAAGTTAATGCCAGTGATTGCTACATCCAAATTCTAGAAAAATTCCAAATACGTGCCAATATAACTGCCCCCTTGATCAAAGGTAAAGATTTATGGGGATTGTTGTGTATTCATCAGTGTGGTAGTCCTCGACAATGGGAAGCATCAGAAATTGAGTTTGTGCAATTAATCGCCCAACATCTGGGAGTTGCCTTGGAACAAGCAGATTACCTAGAACAAGTCAAACTACAATCAGCAGAACTAGCACAAGCAAAAGCCAGAGAAAAAGCGGCCCAATGGCAGAAAACTATAGCTATCACTATTGAGAAAATTCGCCAGTCCCTAGATTTGGAAAGCATTTTCCACACAACCACCGCAGAACTTAGGCAGCTGCTAAATGCCGATCGCGTCGCTATTTATCGTTTCAATCCCGATTGGAGTGGTGAATTCGTGTTTGAATCAGTGGCAGAGGGTTGGGTTTCCCTCATCGATCAACAGTCGCAACGGGCAAAATTGAAAGAGAACGTCAGCGAATGTAGCGCCAAAGATTTAGCTAACCCCCCAGTCGCTGATACCTACTTACAAGATACAGAGGGTGGGAGCTTCACTCGGTGTGAAGTATACCGAATTTGTAATGATATTTACAATTCAGGCTTTAGTGACTGCTACATTAAAATTTTAGAGATATATCAAGCAAGAGCTTATGCGATCGTTGCCATTTACCACGGTCAAAAACTCTGGGGCTTGCTAGCAGCATATCAAAACGCCAGAACCCGTGATTGGCAAAAAGATGAGGTTTACTTGCTTACCCAAGTTGGCACTCAACTAGGTGTGGCTTTGCAGCAAGCAGAATTTATCCAACAAATGCAAATCCAAGCAGCAGATATCAGTAAAGCTGCTGAAAGGCAAAGGGCGTTGGCGCACACGGTAGAAAAAATTCGTCAGTCTCTTGAAATTGAAGCCATATTTAAAACCACTACTCAAGAAGTTCGTCGGCTATTAGAAGTGGAACGAGTCGCAATTTATCGCTTCTATCCTGATTGGAGCGGGGAATTTGTGGCTGATTCCATCGTTGATGGCTGGACACCAATGGTTAAGCCGCAGCCTGTGACAGAACGTATACTTGTGCAAGGAAAACAAGCGGGTAAGTATGCACGTAATGAAGTTTTTGTACCAATTTCTCAGGGCGAAAAGCTGTGGGGATTGCTAGTAGCTTATCAAAACTCCCAGCCTCGTTATTGGCAAGATGAAGAAATCAACTTGCTAGCACAAGTTGGCGTTCAATTGGGGGTAGCATTACAGCAAGCTGAATCCTTGACACAGATGCAAGTGCAAGCCCAAAAACTGGCTCAAGCCGCCGAACGAGAACGGAAAGCAACCGAAAGACAGAAGGCTTTAGCTGCAACAGTGGAGAAAATCCGCCACTCTCTTGATATTGATACCATTTTTGCGACCAGTACAGAAGAAGTCCGACGGCTATTGGAAGTTGACCGAGTGACAATCTATCGATTCGGGACTGATTGGAGTGGCGAATTTGTTGCTGAGTCTTTAGCGCAAGGTTGGACACCAGTAAAGGAAATTGTACCTGCAATGTCTACGATGGTCACTGAGGCAAGTCGAAGTGCGGGCTACGCCTATGCAAATAATTACTTGCAAGAAACCCAAGGCGGGGATTTTGCTAATGGTAAAACTTTTGTGATTAAGGATATTTACAGCACCGATAATTCTATTCCTTATATTGCCTTAATTGAACGAATGGAGGCTAGGGCATATATGATTGTGCCGATTTTTCAGGGTGAGAAACTTTGGGGATTACTAGCAGCTTATCAAAATATTAAACCCCGTGATTGGCAAGAAGATGAGGTAGATTTGCTGATGCAAATTGGTACTCAGTTAGGGGTAGGACTTCAGCAAGCGGAATTACTCGAACAAACTCAATGTCAAAAAGAAGAGTTGACCCAGACTCTTAAAGAATTACAGCATACTCAGAGCCAGTTAATTCAAAGTGAGAAAATGGCAGGCTTAGGGCAGTTAGTTGCTGGTGTAGCACATGAAATTAATAACCCGATTAGTTTCATTTATGGCAACATCACTTATGTTACTGAACATACCGAAAATTTATTTAAATTACTGCGCTTTTATCATAAACAGTATCCTAAAGCAACAGGAGAAATTCAAAAGCAAGCAGCAGCAGTGGATTTAGATTTTATTAGTGATGACTTGCCCAAAATTCTGACTTCAATGAAGATGGGGGCAGAGCGGATCTCTCAATTAGTCTTGTCGTTACGAAGTTTTTCTCGACTTGACGAAGCAGGAATGAAGCCCGTTGACCTTCATGAAGGCATCGATAGTGCTTTGCTAATTTTACAACATCGACTGCAACCACAAACTAATTCTTTTGCTATTGAGGTAGTTA
>CAXUOL010000229.1:0-8990 GCA_964252435.1 uncultured Nostoc sp. | reverse complement strand
AAATTGACTGTGATTGTGTTTAATGGCTGTATCTGGGTCTTTTAGACCATTGCCTGTGAGGACACAAACTACTGTCGCCCCTGTGGGAATTTGGTCTTTCACCTGTAACAATCCGGCTACAGAAGCGGCGCTAGCAGGTTCGCAGAAGATACCTTCTGATGCTGCCAAAAGTCGATAAGCGTCGAGAATTTCTGTATCGGTAACGGCGTGGAAATTTCCCTGGCTAGCGGTTTGGGCTGCGATCGCTAATTCCCAACTAGCAGGGTTGCCAATACGAATTGCTGTCGCTAGGGTTTCGGGATGCGCCACTGGCTGACCGTGGACTAAGGGGGCTGCTCCTGCGGCTTGGAATCCCATCATTCGGGGTAAGCGATCGCACTTTCTGGCTTGATGATATTGACAAAATCCCATCCAATATGCTGTGATATTTCCCGCATTTCCCACGGGAATACACAACCAGTCTGGTGCATCACCCAATGCATCGACAATTTCAAAGGCTCCTGTTTTCTGTCCTTCTAGGCGGTAGGGATTGACCGAATTCACCAAAGTAATCGGATAGCTTTCGGCCATCTCGCGGACAATTTCTAATGCTTGGTCAAAATTACCTTTAATTGCCAATACTTCTGCGCCATACAGCAACGCTTGGGCTAATTTGCCCAGCGCCACATAACCGTCGGGAATCAGTACAAAGGCATTCATGCCTCCACGTCTGGCATAAGCGGCGGCGGCGGCTGAGGTATTGCCCGTGCTAGCACAAATTACTGCTTTTGCCCCTGCTTCCTTAGCCTTGGAAATTGCCATAGTCATCCCCCGGTCTTTGAAGCTGCCGGTAGGATTCAAACCGTCGTATTTTACAAAAACCCGTACTTGTCTGCCAATGCGTTCTGCGATCGCAGGCACTGGTATTAGAGGTGTGTTGCCCTCTAACAGAGTGACAATCGGTGTTTTTTCGCTGACAGGCAAGTATTCACGATAGGCTTCTATCAATCCGGGCCAGGGTTGGCGATGAGATGTAGCAACAGACAGGCTCAAAGTCACGGGATTTAAAATTTCTGAATGTAAGGATTGGATATTTAGAAAGGGTGGGATCGGGAAGCGCAAAATGGGAAAGAGGAAGAAAGTAGATTTTTCGTTACCAGTTGCCTGTTGAGAGTTCCCTAATCCAAAAGAATCTTGTTAAGAATATTATTTTGTGTAGTGCAGGCGTTTCACTTGCTATTTTTATTTAGAACGTTAATTTATCATAAACCGCCACGGCGACCTGGTTCAATAAATTAGCTTAGAGGAGACTGACGAGGTGAAAAATCATCTGCAAATCTATAGGACAATACAGTTCAGTTAAGCATTTCTTTCTTCTCTTTGCGTCCTTCGCGTCCTTAGCGGTTCGTTAAAAAAATTGACTTTAGCAAAGAATTTTAGCCTTAACTGAACCGTATTGATCTATAGGACTCTTGTTTGACTTTTGAACAAGACTCAGTATCGGATCTATCCTATTCCCTATTCTTTGTTCTCTGTCCATACAAGTAAATTCAGGAATCAAACCGGATTCCTATATCAGACTTACCTCATAAATCTCTAAAACTCATATTTAACCGTGGTTAAAGTCGCTTTTAGTGAATTATTTTAGTCAAGTGCATCTATGTATTTTCCCACCCTATTCGCTTCAGTGAGAATAGGAAAATACTTAATAGGCTGTCTTTTTTTGATGATAGCCTTCTACCTACCTTTCTACGAGAGACTGCACCAAGTGCAAGTGCTTCGCCCGACGTTTTTTCATGATTTAGCATAATTCTTGATATAGTCTATATATAATTTCTTGCGTAAATTCCCCAAAAACGGCGATAATTGTTTGTACAACCATAACTGACAGACTATAAATTAACTATTCCTAAGTACCGTCCAGTGGAAGGAAGCTTTACACACTTGGGCTAGTGTTTTTTTTTGGAACACAGCCATTATAATCACCGTCTTTTATGATTGAACCCCAAATCCATTAGAGTAATTGATTGAAAATATACAATATTATAATAAAGCTTAAAAGAGCATTATTATAATATTTCTAATGGTGTGAGTTAAATTGTGGATTTAATTAGCAATGCCTACTTATTTATCTAGTGTTTCCGATCGCGAGTCCCAGACTGCCTGGGTCAGTAAGTTAACCAAGTCTTATTATCAAGACGATCAACAAGCTAAATTGATGCATTTACAAGCAGAGGTAGACTCTTTGTTGCAGCAATTGGAAAACCTGAAGCACCAACGTCAAGCCGAAACCAACCAAAAAGAAGAATAAGTCAGTCTTGTCGATAGCGATGTCTACGACGGGCTACGCCTACGCTTTTCCTCTCTTTAATTTAAATTTCAGTAGAGGGGGAAATTTGAGTCAGGGGTGTGCTATTCAAAGCGCTGATTTTTCTCTGACCAGCGCCTCAAACTGTAGTTAGAAGCATTTTCTACCAGTAAAGCTAAGGATTGCACCCCTGAAAGCTTGGCGATCGCAGAGAGTCTTTGTAAGTAATTTCCTGTAAAATCAGTGTAAATGACTTTATTTCCATCAGACAAAATTATAGTCCGATCGCGGCGCTGCTCTGTGTTTTTTCCCTGAATTTCAGGTGTCGGCTGATTCAAGGATGCTATTGCTTCTGGTGAGATAGTCAGTATTATTTCTGGTTGAGCGTTATTTGTTAAATCAATCACTTGAACGGGCCAATCACCTAATTTTTCCTGCATCTGTTCAAAGCTAGGAATAGCACCAGCCGGAACTTCGCCAGATTGCTGCAAAGATTGCCACAGACTCGATAGCATTACCTTCACCCCTTGAGGATTTTGTTGATGCAGCTCTCGTAGAGTGATAGGAGATGGTTGGACCCATTCCAGTGCGGCATTTGTCAAGGCTAAAGGTTTGGGTTGGAGAACATCGTTTTGATTCTCTGGAATTTTTGGGCCAGCAGCTAATAGGCGCAAAACTTTACCCCGTAGTTGCACCGCTTTGATAGCGGCTATAGTAATTTTTTGCTCTCCGTTAGGCAACCAGACTACAATCTGGATTTCCGAGTCAGAAGTGATTCCCAAAGTTTTCCAAAAAAATTTGGCGGCGTCAGTTTTCGGTGGGTTAAAATTCTCAAAGGGGAAATTTAGCCAGCGTTTCCCATCATTAAATGCGCTCACCTCCACCTGATACCAAGCTTGGTTATCCGTAAGTTTCAAATCTGCTGGGGAATTTGGTTGCAGCCATTCGGTGTTGGTAACTTGAGTGATTGGTTGCACCGTACCAACAATCTGACTAGGGTGAGTAGAGGAAATTTGCGATGTACCCTCACCATTGAGTCTTGCCAACAAACTTTGAATATAGTCAAGATTCTCTTTTGTAATTTTTGGTTGCGCCTTTAACCAAGAATTAGCGTGTTCTTCTCCCCGCTGAACTGCTAAAATCAACGCGAACCAAGCTTGCACCTCTCGTCTATTTGGGTTCACCTGCAACGCCGCCACTGTGCGATTCCACAACCGATTTTCATCAGCTTTGAGTAGAGTAGCAATTTCTTGGGCATTATGTGGCGACGCTTCAAACACCTGTAAAGCTTTCTCCCAGCAACCATCAATCAAATCTGCCAGCACTTCTTGACTAGGACTAGCCCATATTTTTTCGGCTTGGGTTTTAGTAAGTTGAGAATGCAAGCGAATCAAATCCATTTGCGCTTGCGCCACTTCTGGTAAAACTCCTTTGCGCTGTTTCTTGATGAATTTCAACCATTCAAAAGCTGGTGTCCACAATCCACTACGGGCAATTGACAGGGCATTTTGGTATCCAGAATCCTTGAGGGTTGATGATTTGAGGCTAATCGCCTCCAATTGAATTGGTTTGAGGAATAACTTCAAAGGCTTGACTTGGTAAACCTGTAAGTGCGGTTCTAAACCTACTGTTTGATCGACAACTAACTCTTTTGTACCATCACCAGTTACCTGCTGCCATTTGGGTAATTGTCCATTAGGACTAGTCCAAGACAACATTTGTAGTAAATTCGTGCGTTCTGGATTGTAGTATACAACGTAACCGTAAGCGATCGCACCAGTTCCTTGTTGGCGTTTACCCCGCAAATCAAACCAAACCCCTGATGATGGTGTCTTACCTTCAAAGCGTTGCACTTCAGTTAAAGGTAGGGGAATACTAATATCTTGGGGTTCTGATGTTCCATCAAGCAAAGAAGAAATCACAAAGGATTCATCTGGACCAGTTACAGATAATTGAGTCGCTAGATAGTAGTAATTTTCTGACTGAGATTTAAACTCTAACTCTTCTGAGCGCTCGTAAACCCTAAGTTCCACCACTTCTTCACAATCAAATTGACAATTAGCACGTTGTTGAAAAACTGGTAGTAAAAATGAGGTTTTCACATCCTGATGTAAAGGCAGAGTTTCCCCAAATATTTGGTTTTTTTTACTCAAATCGAGTTGAATTTGTTTGAGAGTTTTGGGGCGTTCGTGTTTACCAAGGGGGATTTGTGCCCATGTAGGTAAAATTTTATTTAGCCAGCTTACCTTGTCTGGATTGAAGATGAAGAGAACACTAATCCAGGCAAAAGCCATAATTAGACTAGCACTACTTAATAGAATTGCGTAGGCGCAACCCGTCGTAGACATCGCTAGTATTGACGACAACCAACTTCCTCGTTTTAGCTTTTTCTGAGGTTTTTTAACGATGCGTTTCATCGCACCAGCACAAGGCTGATTTGGTTTAGAAGCTTTTGGCTTCAGCTTGCGTGAACGATTTGCCATAGATTCGGAATTAGAGAATTGAGGATTAGGGATTGAGAAACTCTTTCCTAGTCCCCAGTCCCCACTCCCCAATACCCTGTTATACTCGCCCTTTCAAAAGTTGCCTAGAAGCATTAAGTCTAATTTGGGACAAAATCCGTAAATGTCCCCATGTGAACCCTAGATGATCGCGAATACACTCTTCACTTAAGTATGTGAGCAGAGTGTAAAAAATTGAAAGGTAGATTTATTAGCAGCAGTCATCGCAAAACCTGGATGCTTGCATGGTTACTAATTGCGGGAATAAATGGAGTTGCACAAAAAGCATTAGCACAAGAGTACATCAATCCAGAAACTACTCAGGAGATAGGAGTTAAGGGGGATAATACTATTCCCTCACCCCCCTCCCTCTCTCCAGAAGAACCGATGGCCCAAGTTACATCGGTATCTCAACTCAAGGACGTACAACCCAACGATTGGGCATTCCAAGCCTTGCAGTCTTTGGTGGAACGCTATGGTTGTATAGCCGGCTATCCAGATAGCAGCTATCGCGGTAATCGCGCCTTAACTCGGTATGAATTTGCTGCTGGTGTCAACGCTTGTTTAGATAGAGTCAACGAATTAATTACTACAGCCACCAGCGATTTAGTCACTCGCGAAGATTTAGCAATATTACAAAAATTACAGTCAGAATTTGCCCCTGAATTAGCAACTTTGCGGGGTCGTGTCGATAATTTAGAAGCCAAAACTGCTGAAATCGAAGCCAACCAATTTTCAACAACAACTAAACTCAGTGGACTACTGATAGTTGGCATTCAAGGACGAACTAATAATCGTGGTGATGTGAATCCTAGAGATGGACAAAAGGATACAGATGATGCCGGGACAAACATTAATGTTATATCCCTAGCGCAGTTGTATTTAACTAGTCAAATCACTCCCAGTAGTTACTTGTTTACAGGTCTTTTAGATGGTAACGGAACAACTTCGCCTAGATTTACTAATAGTGTTTCTCGAAATGATGTTTTACTTGGCTACGAATTTCCTACAAATAACTTGATTGTAAGTGACCTAAATTTTCATTGGCTGGTGACAGATAAATTAGCAGTAATGGTAGGAACAGAAGGCGTAAGTATGCCATATGCTTTCCGAGGCCCGAATCGGGTAGAAAGTGCTGCAACAGGTCCATTATCTTATTTTGCCCAAAGAAACCCAATTTTAAATATGGGATATGGTCACGGTGGTATAGCTATTGATTGGCAATTTGCTAAACGCGCTAGTTTGCAGGCAATTTATACTAGTTATCAACCAGGAAATCCTGGTAAAGGTAGTGGTTTATTTGATGGAACCACCACTACAGGTGTGCAATTACTGCTGACACCAACCGATACTCTAGATTTAAGTTTGTATTATGTTAATAATTACGCTTCAGATGGTTGTTTACTAACCTTTGTTGGTGATGAATGCTTAACTACAGTTAATACCACTACAGGAAAATCAGCACCCCTGCAAACTAACGCCGTGGGTGCGACTCTCACTTGGCAAATTTCTCCCCGTATTAGCGCGGGTGCGTGGGGTGGTTATACTAAATCTTATATTCCTGGGCAATCGGGAAGTGTTGAAACGACAAATTATATGGTGTTTCTGAATTTCCCTGATTTATTGAAGAAAGGAAATTTAGGAGGAATTTATGTCGGTCAACCTCCTAAAATAACTAGTAGCGACTTACCTGTAGGGAATAATGTCCCTGATTTTATCAATACAGGTTTAGGACGTGCAGGTGGACAACCAGGTACGACCACTCAAATTGAGGCATTTTATCGTTTACAGCTAACAGATAATATCAGTATTACACCAGGGATAATTCATCTTATACAGCCTGGTAACACACCAGATAATGATTCAGTTACTATCGGTATTCTACGAAGTACTTTTAGTTTTTAGTTTGAGTTTCACATAATAAAAAGCTTTTGCGGCTTCCCACTGGATGCGCTGCAAGCCAGCGCTCATAATTTTGGGAGACACGGAGATTAATTTGTTGAGAAATTTTAGAAAATTGGTATAAATAATCAAAATATCTCTTCTAATGCCCAATGTCATATTTTCAATAGATATAAAAAAGGTTTGGCTTACCACCAAACCTCTATATAAATCCAGCGCATAACAACATCCCCAATTAATTTACTAATTATTATATTCGTTGGACATCTTCCTATAAGATGTGTGCAAATATCCTAAAACCTGATATAACTATACCGATCTAGTATATGAGACTCATATCAATATTGTTCGATTTCTCGCATCTTTACGGTCTAGAATTTTTATCAAAAAACTTTAACCGAACCATGTTGAGACTCATATAGTAATCCGAATTGAAATCTGAGAAAAGACAGAGATTAAAAATCCACATTCCGCAGATGTGACTTATATAATAGGTAATTTTGAAAAGTCAAACCCAGAAGATTTCATTTACAAAAGTTTTCGATATACTGAGTTTGCAACCAATAAAAATAAGCTTGCCATTCGTGACAAGCCTAGATGTATTCATTTGCTAAATCTAGTAGATATTTTTAAGATTAACCACCAGCAACAGCAGGGACAATACTTACTTCATCGCCATCTTTCAAAGCCGTGTTAATACCATCTAAATAGCGGATATCTTCACTATCGACGTAAAAATTTACAAATCGACGTAGCTTACCTTGTTCATCGCACAACCGGGATTTAATACCAGGAAAGCTTTGTTCTAAGGAATCTAACAATTCAGCAATGGTGCTACCGTTGGATTCTAGACTAGCTTGATTATTAGTCAAATTCTGAAGAGTTGTAGGAACTAAAACTGTTACAGCCATAGAAGTAGAAAGTGAGGAGTGAGGAGTGAGGAGTGAGGAATAAAGTTAAGAGTTATGGATAAAAAACTCATAACTCATAACTCATAACTCATAACTATACAAGGACTTGTTGCCATTCCAAGCGATCCAGAGTACGCGATCGCTCTAGCGCACGTTCAAAACTATCTATTTTAGCATCAATTGTCAAAGGTTCGCCAACATAGCCTTGTAGTGCTTCTTGGGTTTTCAAACCATTGCCAGTGATATAAAGCACGGTTGTTTCATCTGGATCAATCTTGCCAGCTTCTACCAATTTTTTCAGCACAGCCACAGTTGTACCACCAGCTGTTTCTGTGAAGATGCCTTCAGTTTCTGCCAGCAGCTTGATTCCTTCAATAATTTCTCCATCATTGACTGATTCAATATTACCGCCAGTTTTCTGGGCTAACTCAACAGCATAAATGCCATCTGCTGGGTTCCCAATCGCAATAGATTTCGCAATTGTATTCGGTTTGACTGGCTTAATAAAGTCGCGTCCTTCTTTGTATGCTTGGGCGATAGGTGAACATCCATCTGCTTGTGCGCCACTGAAACGGATATTTTTACCTTCCACTAGCCCAAGTTCTGCAAATTCATTAAAACCTTTGTAAAGCTTGGTAAACAACGAACCAGAACCAAGGGGAACAACGACGTGATCAGGTAATTCCCAACCGAGTTGTTCTGCAACTTCAAAGGCTAGTGTCTTTGAACCTTCAGAGTAATAAGGACGTAAATTAATATTGACAAAACCCCAGCCGTGCGTATTAGCAATTTCTGAACAGAGGCGATTTACCTGATCGTAGTTGCCCTGAACAGCCATCACAGTTGGACTGTAGATCAAGCTGCCCAAAATCTTACCAGCTTCCAAATCTGCGGGGATGAATACACAACAGTCTAAACCAGCATGAGCCGCGATCGCTGCTGTAGAGTTTGCCAAATTACCCGTGCTAGAACAAGAAACAGTGCTAAAGCCTAATTCCCGCGCACGGGTGAGAGCAACAGACACCGCCCGATCCTTAAAGCTGAGGGTAGGCATATTGACGGCATCGTTTTTTATATAAAGCTTATTTAGACCCAGACGACGAGCAAGACGGTGGGAACGAACCAACGGAGTCATACCAGTTCCCACATCTATAACATTGTCAGTTGCGACAGGCAAAAAGGGACGGTAGCGCCAAATTGAATTGGGCCCAGCTTGAATTGTTTCACGAGTGACAGTTAGACGTAGGGCGTTGTAGTCATATTTAACTTCTAACGGCCCAAAACATGACTCACAAACATTACTGGCTTTGAGTTCATATTCTGCACCACATTCCTTACACTTCAAGGCTTGAAAGTAGGCAGTGCTGGTTTGGGTTTGGGTTTGGGTTT
>CAXUOL010000228.1:0-9027 GCA_964252435.1 uncultured Nostoc sp. | reverse complement strand
CACTTTGTCCTAACCTCTCACCGATGCTGTATGACACTTTAGTTGCTCCTGTAAATAATCGAAACAGCAAAATTGTGCCAACTATTGTTAGTTAATAACTGGCACAATCAGCATCTAAAATCTTGTCTACTTTTAACTAGAGAAACCTGCAAAAAAGTCCAGAGTTTCTTTCAATGCTTTGATGAAAATATTAATTTCTTCGCGGGTGTTGTAGAAAGATAGACTTGCTCGTGCGGTTGCAGCAAGACCTAAGTAACGGTGTAATGGTTGAGTACAGTGGTGTCCAGAACGGATGGCAACGCCTTCTTGATCTAATAATGTTGATAAGTCGTTGGCGTGAACTTCTCCGGCTGTGAACGAAGCAAGAGCGGCTCTACCTTCACCTTTAACATTTGGTTTGGGGCCGTAAATTCTAATTTGAGGAATTTGCTCTAATTGTTGGAACAAATAAGCTGTTAATTCGGCTTCGTAGGCGTGAATTTTATCCATGCCGATACTGCTAAGATAATCTATTGCAGCCCCAAGTGCGATCGCTTCTCCAATTGCAGGTGTACCAGCTTCAAATTTATGCGGTAATTCTGCATAAGTTGAATGGTTTAAATACACCTCGGCAATCATCTCACCACCACCAAAAAATGGTGGCATTGATTCCAATAATTCCAACTTGCCATAGAGAAATCCTATCCCAGTTGGGGCGCACATTTTGTGACCAGATGCTACCAACCAATCACAATCTATTTTCTGTACATCGACAGGGAAGTGGGGAACACTTTGGCACGCATCAACTAAGAATTTAGCACCGTATTGGTGAGCGATCGCACCAATTTCTGCCACTGGGTTAATGCAACCCAAAGCATTAGAAATATGCACCACTGACACCAACTTGGTTTTGTCGGAAATCAGTTTTTTAAACTGTGACAAATCAAAAGTTTCTTCTGGTGTTAATTCCACAAATTTCAGTACTGCACCCGTTTTTTGCGCCACCAATTGCCAAGGCACAATATTACTATGGTGTTCCATCACCGAAAGAATAATTTCATCTCCCGGCTGCAAATTATTCATTCCCCAACTGTAAGCTACTAGATTAATCGCCTCACTTGCGTTGCGGGTGTAGACAATTTCCTGACGCGATGCAGCATTGATGAATTTGGCAACTTTATCTCGCGCACCTTCATAAGCATCAGTAGCTTTAGCGCTCAGGGAATGGGCACCTCGATGCACGTTAGCATTATATTGCTCGTAATAATCTCGTAGGGTATTTAACACCAACAAAGGCTTTTGTGATGTCGCAGCATTATCGAGATAAACCAGGGGTTTCCCGTTGACTTCCTGATGTAATATCGGGAAGTCAGCGCGAACTTTATCAGCAAGGGTTTTGGTAGAGGTGAAAGTCATTGGTAGATTAGTTATTAGTCATTAGAGACGCGATTAATCGCGTCTGTACAATGGTCATTAGTCATTAGTCAGAGACTTAAGATTATTGACTGTGTTTAAAAGGATTTCTCGCAGAGAAGGAATTGGTATTTGGTTGATAACTTCAGCAGCGAAGGCGTTAATTAACAACTTTCGAGCATCATTTTCATCAATTCCCCGACTTTGCAGATAAAATATTTCATCATCTTCCAATTGGCTAACGGTAGCACCGTGGGCGCACTTTACATTATCGGCAGTAATTTCCAATTGGGGTTTAGTATCAACTCTGGCTTTTGATGATAGTAGCAAATTGCGATTCAACTGGGCTGCATTTGTCAACTGCGCTGGTTTGGGTACAAAAACTTTACCATTGAACACCGCATGAGCGCGATCGCCTACAATACATTTATGCAACTGCTCACTTGTACCGTGAGGATAGTTGAGTGCGATCGCACTGTGAGTATCAGACAATTGCTTACCAGTAATCACCGTCAACCCATTGAGAGTAGTTTGGGTTTGCTCTCCAGTTTGCAAAATTTCTAAATTGTGCCGTGACAACTTTGCACCTAAAGTTATGGCATGACAAGTATATCGGCTATCACGAGCTTGTGCGATCGCAGTTTTCCCAATATGAAAAGCCTCTGCACCTTCTCGCTCAACCCTAGTGTGACTAACTTCCGCATTGTCACCAACCCAAATTTCCGTAACCGCGTTGGTAAGATAAACTCCCCCCTCTTGTGGGGTAGGCATCTTACCTGCCACATACTCCTCAACCAACGTCACCTGCGAACCACTTTCCGCCACCACCAAACAACGCGGCTGTGAAATCGTCGCCGTCTCCCCCGCAACCGAAATAAACACCAAATGAATAGGCGTTTCAACGGCCACATTCTTCTTCACCCACACCACAGCCGCATCAGTTATCCCAGCCGTGTTGAGAGCAGTAAAAACTTCCTGCGCTCCCTCAGCTTGAGCTAAATACTGCCGTACACCCTCCTGCTCAACCGCAGACAAACCAGCCAAATTACTCACCACAATTCCAGATGGTAAATCTGTAATTGCGGATAACTCCGGTGCAAAAACGCCATTAACAAATACCAAACGACTGTTAGCCGCTTCTGGCAAAATATCAAATTCTAAAGACGTATAATTTACCGTCTCTAGATTAAATTGCAGCTTTCGCAGAGACGACAAATCAGTAAATCGCCATTCTTCCTCGCGGGTAGTTGGGATAATCGAGTGATGTACCCAATTAGCAGCACTTTGACGTAATTCCTGCAACCAACCTTCTGTTTTCGTGGCCGTTACTTGATTTAACAACCCAGTCAGATAATCATCTCTATCTAACAGAGTCGATGTCAAACTAACTACATTTGAGTTAGGAATTGGACTAGGAGATACTTGAATACTCATTACACACCCACCTCAGCAGCTGCAAATTCTTCCAGCACCCAGTCATAACCGCGAGATTCTAATTCCAGCGCCAGTTCTTTACCACCACTCGTAATAATCTGCCCTTGTGCCATCACATGCACAAAATCAGGCTCAATATAACCAAGTAACCGTTGATAGTGAGTAATCAAAATTGTGGAATTTTCTGGACTTGCCAGTTGATTTACCCCATTCGCCACAATTCGGAGCGCGTCAATATCCAAACCCGAATCAGTCTCATCCAGAATTCCTAACTTTGGTTCCAGCAGCGCCATTTGCAGAATTTCATTCCGCTTCTTCTCACCACCAGAAAACCCTTCATTCAAACTGCGACTGAGGAAACTGGGATTCATCTTCACCACATCCAGCTTTTCCTCAATCAAATCGTCAAAATCAAAAGCGTCTATTTCCTCTAAACCTTGCGCCTTCCGCCGGGAATTGTACGCCACCCGCAAGAAATCCAAATTGCTCACACCCGGAATTTCTAAAGGATACTGAAACGCCAAAAACACACCACTTCTGGCGCGTTCCTCCGGTTCCAACTCCAACAAATTTTGCCCCTGAAAAATCACCTCACCACCAGTCACCTGATATGCCGGATGCCCAGCCAACACCTTAGAAAAGGTACTCTTACCAGAACCATTCGGCCCCATAATCGCATGAATTTCACCCGATCGCACCTCAAGATTCACACCCTTCAGAATCGGTGTCCCATCAACATTAGCCGTCAGATTCCGTACTGACAGCACAACTTCACTATTTTCAATAATCATCTTCTCTCCCTTCTCTCTTCGCGCTCTTAGCGTCTTCGCGGTAGCCTGCGGCAAGCCGCTTTGCGTCTACGTTATTCTTCCAAAAGATAAACACAGAACGCCAATGTCCCTGTGTTTATCCTTGCTTCCATTTATCCAACACTGCCTTCCAACTTCAAACTCAACAACTTATCAGCTTCCACAGCAAACTCCATCGGTAGCTGATTAAAAACATCCTTACAGAAGCCGCTAACCATCATCGAAATAGCATCTTCTGAAGAAATACCCCGTTGAGCAAAGTAGAATAATTGATCTTCCCCAATCTTAGAAGTAGAAGCTTCATGCTCCACCTTCCCTGTATTATTTTGCACCTGGATATAAGGGAAAGTATTAGCATGAGCATTATCCCCAATCAGCATCGAGTCGCACTGAGAATAATTTCTCGCCCCAATCGCAGTCGGATTCACTTTCACCAAACCCCGATAGCTATTACTAGAATTACCTGCGGAGATTCCTTTAGAAATAATTGTACTGCGGGTATTTTTACCTACGTGAATCATCTTTGTACCCGTATCGGCTTGCTGCTGATGATTTGTCAGCGCCACCGAGTAAAACTCACCCACAGAGTTATCACCCACCAACACACAACTGGGATATTTCCAAGTAATTGCCGAACCTGTTTCTACTTGAGTCCAGGAAATCTTGGAATTTACGCCCTGACACAAACCGCGCTTGGTGACAAAGTTGTAAATACCGCCTTTACCATTAGCATCGCCAGCGTACCAGTTTTGAACAGTGGAGTATTTAATTTCGGCGTTGTCGAGGGCAACGAGTTCGACAACGGCGGCGTGTAACTGGTTGCTGTCATACATCGGTGCAGTGCAACCTTCCAGGTAAGAAACATAACTACCTTCTTCAGCCACAATCAAAGTCCGCTCAAATTGTCCCGTGTCACCAGAGTTGATGCGGAAGTAGGTAGATAGTTCCATTGGGCATTTTACGCCTTTAGGAATGTAGACAAAGGAACCATCGCTAAATACGGCGGCGTTCAAGGCGGCAAAGTAGTTGTCAGCTACAGGAACAACACTACCCAGATATTTTTTAATCAGTTCTGGATGTTCATGCAACGCTTCCGAAATCGAGCAGAAAATGACCCCATCTTCCGCTAGCTTTTCTTTAAATGTAGTAGCGACAGAGACGCTATCGAAAATTGCATCGACGGCAACATTTGCCAGTCGCTTCTGTTCAGATAGGGAAATGCCTAACTTCTCAAAGGTTTCTAAAAGGGTTGGATCAACTTCATCCAAACTGTTTAGTTTTTCTTTCTTACGTTTCGGCGCTGAGTAGTAAATGATATCCTGATAATTAATTGGCGGATACTTGACATTCGGCCAAGTTGGTTCCGTCATTTTTTGCCACTGGCGATAAGCCTTGAGGCGAAAGTCCAGCATGAACTGTGGCTCGTTCTTTTTAGAGGAGATCAAGCGAACAACGTCCTCGTCTAGTCCACGCGGAATAGTGTCGGCTTCAATATCTGTAATAAAGCCGTACTTGTAGGGTTGGTTGACTAAGGTTTTGACAGTGGCACTCATCAGTAATAATCTCTCGTGTTCTGAACTCTTTTAGGATGGGAGACGGGCTGCGGCTAACCGATTTCCATCTCCCGTTACGGAATGGTTACACGCCTGCTAGAATAGTGGTGGAGACTAAAACAACAGCTATGTTGTTTAATCTATCTTCATTTTACGCTAAATTAACAACAACAATGTTGTCAAAGTCAAACAATTTTGGATTTTAGATTTGCAATTTTAGATTGAAAGAGACCAAAAGGGTACTTGGCTCAAGGATTTTAGATTGACGATCGCGCAGCCTCTTCTCTACAAGAGGCATAAAGTAAGTGGCATCGGGGCATGTACCAAAAAACTTTTTTAATCCAAAATCCAAAATCCAAAATCCAAAATCGGTACGGTCAAATTTTCAAATAAATTTTTGGGACGTTCGCTGAACGTCTTGCACCAACCATAAGATGGCGACTACCCACCAGTCCTCAACCAAGCAAGATATCCTAGAATATCTGCACAAACACGAAAAAGCAACGGCTTTGGAGCTAGCTGAACTTTTAGACGTTACCCCTCAAGCGATTCGTCGCCATCTCAAAGATTTGGAGACGGAAGGGCTAGTTTTGTATTCTACATCAGTGCAGGCGGCGGGGATGGGGCGTCCGCAGCACCTTTATCAGCTGAGTCGTCAGGGACGCGATCGCTTGCATCGAACAATGAGCGATCGCTTTGGTGATGGCCACGGAAATTTTGCGGTTTCGCTGCTAGACACCTTAGCCGAAACGGTAGGACACGATCAGTTTAAATCGATTTTAGAGAAACAGTGGCAGCGCAAAGCCAAAGAATACCGCGATCGCGTGGGTAATGGTTCACTGCGAGAACGTGTAGCCAACTTAGTAGAGTTGAGAAAAGCAGAAGGTTTCATGGCGGAGTGTCACCCCGTTGATGTGAATGACTCCTTTGAGAGCGATCGCTTTATCTTAATGGAGCATAACTGTGCGATTTCTAACGTTGCCGAGTCTTTTCCCAGCATCTGTGGCCACGAATTAGAAATGTTTGCAGCCGTCTTACCTGATTGTACCGTAGAACGCACCCACTGGATTATTGATGGCGAACATCGTTGTGGCTATTTGGTACAAATTCGTCATTAGTCATTTTCTAATACCCAATGCCCAATCCCCAATACCCAACTAACTTTGAGATAGCATTTCATTATTATGGATGTACCACCACAGCAACCATCAGCACAATTTTTAACTCTAGAAGAATCAGCAAAAGTAGATGCAGCCTTGTTGTCTTCCCCAGAAAAGTTTTTAACAAGATTGACTATTTCATCACTTAAGCTTTTGAAACATATTTCCCAAGAGTACGGTGTTGCTATTGAAGATTTGACAGCGCAGCAAATAATTGCCTGGTTTGAAAAAGATGGCAAAATTCGCCGTGAGCAGGGAATTGAAGGTTCATATCTGAAATGGTAATCTGCGGGAGTAAAATTTTCGTTAAATAATAAACAAAAAACACCTTTATAAAGGTGCTTTTATTTAAAAATAAATAACATTTGATTTTTCAAACAATTATTTAGGCATTGTAATTGTTAGTCCGAGGACTACGAGCACCAGTTACGGCTCCAATCATTGAGGCTATTAAACCCAACAAAGAACCAAACACAAACCACCACAATCCCGAACGTATATTAGCTGCCGTTTCACGAGCTTGTTGGGCACTTATGTTTGCTTGTGGTACATTAACACCACCTTGCTGTTGTACCTGGTTTATGACTTCTCCGGCGTTAGAAGCAGCAACACCAAATGCGCCAGATACTCCACTTGCTAAAAGCCATGAGCTAACTGCCAAAGTCGTTGCCCAAAGAATTGCGCCGTTAAGAAGCGCTGTATTGCGGTTCATCGGTCCACAAGCACGGGCTGTAACCCAACCACCAGTAAATAGGGAAATTAGTAAAGCGATAGTTGACCAAAGCCCCGCATTACCCGCAGCGTTAGGGGCAATTGTTCTAGGTGCACCTGAACCTGCAACAGTGCCTGCCGCAACCGCAGCAATGATAGAACTCAAAATTAATTGTGTAGCCAAAGAAACCAACAAACCAGCAATAATTGGCCCCCAGCGAACACGGTCGTGATATTCAGCTACTCGACCTGCTACCACAGTATCAGTAGATATAACGTCATTGCCTGTCCGATTTACGTATGACATCGCTTATGTTCTCCAGTGCTGTTTCAGCAAAGTTCCTGCTTGGGTATATTCATCTTTATGCTTCAAATTAAATAACTAAATGTTCTGTTTTAATCTCTATCAATAGAAAGATTTAATAGGTCTATCTTTAGCCACAAAAAATAAACTATATTTAACAATTTTTAATATAATTTAGTATTTATTTATGTCTTATCTTCTAAAATTTCTATCTAAAAACTCTTAACTTAAAATATAACTGTTAGCTACTTATCAGAAACCAGCTTTAACTATGTATGCCATTAGACTTAATCTAACTAAAGCTTTGTAATGAATGTCAAAAGTAAAAATCATCAAAAATTAACGCATCCTCACAGCAGTGCCTGTAGCAGTAATCAGCAAAAGCACTCCTGACTGGTCAATATTTATTGTGCCAGTATCAATTTCAATCCCGATTACAGCATTTGCTCCTAAACGTTGTGCGCGTTGTTCTAATTCTTCTAGTGCCTTGCGTTGACCCTGCTCAAATAGACGCTCATAGCTAGCAGTGCGTCCACCGATAATGTCTCGAATCCCAGCCAAAAAATCCCGCAAGAAATTGCTGCCGTAGACTACTTCTGCTGTCACAATGCCTAAATATGACTCAATCACTGCTCCTTGAATTACGTCAGTGGTAGTTATAATCATAAATTAACCTCCTATCTAGATGGAATATATCTTGATATTTACTATTAAAGTATTTTGATAAATACTTTAATAATTGTAACTATTATTACAGAATGCAGGTTTGATAAACATCCTCTCACAATACGGTTCGGTTAACATATTTGTCTCTCGAAGATCCCCCCAACCCCCCTTAAAAAGGGAGGCTTTTTGTCCTCTTTACTCCCTTTTTAAGGGGGTCGCCGCAGGCGGGGGGATCTTATCCGAACCGTATTGCATCCACTCACACAATTTTAGATTGCGCTTTAGGTTTTAGTATTGTCCTAAACAGATTAATGGAGCATTTTCCAGTTTAGATTTATCTTACCTTTGAATGAGCAAAAAAGGATGTAAATGCCTGGATGATAACTTCTCAAAGGGTACTATCAAGGATTAAAAATGTCAGAAAACTTGAATACAGAGTCACTCGCTTCTCTACGAGACGCTGCGCGAACACTCGAATTCAAAATTCAAAATTCAATACCACGACTTAAGCCGTAAGCTCTGGAACTCTTGACGCCTTACGCCTCTCAACGAGACGCAGCGCGTTCGCGCTGCGTACCTCAAAGCAATTCTTTTTTAAAGTGGCAACAACCACAACTAAAGTTTTATTCGTAATTTTCCATTTTTAATTTTTAATTTTCTATTTTTAATTGTTTTGTCAAAGGCTATAAGCTTGCTGCATCAAAATATAGGATTAAGTTAGATGACTGTTGAGTTTTTCTGGGTAACACGTATAACTACTGATTAAAAAATGTGTCGTTTTGCTATAGTAATGGTTTATATGTCGGGTATCTTCACTTACTCCTCGATCCCTGACACTTCATCCTTCAGTAAAAACTCTGTTATGTAGTGTTAAATGTAAAGGAATAGAGAATGAACTATTAACATCTTAATCAATACGAAGAAATACAGTTTTCAAAAGTCCATATTTTTGTTTTAATGTACAAGAAAAAAGTCCTCTAAAATTTCAGGAAATTTAC